>NZ_JBBIAR010000006.1:0-201188 GCF_054185165.1 Bradyrhizobium sp. UFLA05-109
CTATCATCGACTTGGCGAGCGGCAAAAGTGTCGGCTATGTCCCCGAACACCCGTCGGTCATGTCCCCGGGCTGAACATCAAGCCGGGCGATGACGGCTGAGAATGCGGCGCGCCCACCCACAATCTCGTCAGTGCAAACTTAGCGAAGCAATCCAGACTGTCCCTACCCGCCCCTCGACAGCTCCCGCTTGTACGACGCGTAGTTCGGCTGATCGACGGCGAGCTTGTCCATCGTGGTCTGCCAGAGATGTTCGGCAAGCCCCGGTGTTTCAAGATCGATCTCGCCGCTCGCGATGCGCCCGGCAAGCGCGCGGTTGAGCTCGGTCACTGATCCGTCGGCTCCGAGCAGCGCGCGGAGCCGTGCCACCTCCCGCGCATCACTCCCCTCCTCCATCGTCAACTGCCGCACAACGAGGTCGAGGGCGTTGATGGCCACGCGCAGCTTGAATGCCTGGTGGCCGGAGATCAGCAGCGCGATGTCGCTCCGAAGGAAATCGGCAACAGCTTTGCTCAGCTCGATCGGGCTCGGCTCGTCCTGCATGGTCAACTCCCTCGCGGCGCCAGCAGGCGCAACAGGTCGATTTCGGTCTCAGAAGCGCGGCGGCCGATCATGGCGCGCTCCATGGAATGATCGGGTCCGGTGCGAAACCGCTGCATCATGCCGCAGCACATGATGCCCCAGCGCAGCGTGCCCATCACTTCCCAGAATTTCACCCGCGCCGGATCGACCTTGCGGCCCCCGGCCTCATAGCCCGCGAACAAGTCTTCGCGCGGACCAAAACCACCGACGGGCTTGTCGATCTCGCCAAAGCGCCAGGAGTTGACGCAGAGCCAGCCAAGATCCTCCATGGGATCGCCGAGATGGGCGAGCTCCCAGTCCAGCACCGCACGCAAGCCGTCAGCGCCGATGATGAGATTGCCGTTGCGGAAATCACCATGCACCAGCGTGACCTCGGCGGATGGACCTGGATCGTGATCGCGCAGCCAGCGCAATGCGACTTCAAACACCGGCTTCGGCCAGTCGAGGCTGCGATAGTCGCGCTCGAACTCGTCGATCTCCTTCGCTGCGGTCATGCGCCGGAGCTCGGGCAGTTCCGCCAGCGGCAGCCTGTGCAGACCCGCCAGCACGCCGCCGAGCTGCCGTGCGAGTATCGGCCGCGCTGCGGCAAATGCGTCATCGCGCAGAATCTTGCGCGCGATGGTTTCGCCTTCGACGCGCTGCATGATGAAGCCGGTGCCGAGATCATCCTTCGGCTCGAGCACATGCAGCACGCGCGGCGACGGCAGTCCCGCCTCGAACGCGAGCTGCATGAGCCTTGCTTCGGCGCCGAGGCCCGCGGCGCGCGAGGGAGCGGCGCCATAGCCCTTCGGCGCACGACGCAGGATCGCGCCGATCGTGCCGTCCGGATGCGCAATGTCGAAGCGCCAGGTTTCCTGGCTCGCACCGCCCGACAGTTTTGCCGCGCCAGTCGCGCCGGTTGCGCCAGGGCACCAGCGCGCGACGCTGCGCGAAAGCTCCGCCTCGATCATTTGGCTCTGATCATTTGCCTTTGAATTTGGCCGGACGCTTCTCGAGGAAGGCGCCGACGCCCTCGCGGAAGTCCTCGGTGTCACCCGCGCGGAGCTGGCACTGGAATTCGAGATTGAGCTGCTCCTCGAAGGAGTTTTCCGGGCTGTCCCAATAGAGCTTGCGGATCAGCGACAGCGCGACCGTTGGCCCGTTGGCGAGCTCATGCGCGAGCTTCATCGCCTCCTCCATCAGCGCGCCGTCGTCATAGACGCGGTTGACGAGGCCCCATTCCAGCGCCTTCTCTGCCGGCAGCCGCTCGCCCATCAGCGAAAGCTCGATCGAGCGCGCCTTGCCGACGAGACGCGGCAACAGCCAGGTCGAACCACAATCGGGCACGAGGCCGATGCGGCGGAAGGCTTGCAGGAAATAGGCCGAGCGCGCGCACAGGATCATGTCGCCAAGCAGCGCGAAGCTCATGCCGGCGCCGGCCGCCGGCCCGTTGACCGCGGTGACGATTGGACAATGCAGATTGCGGATCCGCCGCAGGAACGGATGAAAGCCGGTCTCGAGTGTCAAACCAGCCTTGGTCTTCTTCGACTGATTGTTGCGGCCCTGCAAGTTCGCGCCGGTGCAGAACGCGCGCCCCGCGCCGGTCAGCACCACGCAGCGGACCTCGCCCTTCCGCTCCTCGATCTCGTCGAGAGCCTCAGTGAGCCCGCCCAGCATGTCCACCGAGACGGCGTTCATGACCTCCTGGTGATGGAGCTTGAGAATGGCGACCGGCCCGTCGAAATCGAGCGTGACGTGTTTGAACTGCATGGTTTCCTCACCCGCGTTGCGGCCGCGATGTTCCGCAGACCGGAATTGGTTTTCGTCGGGGCGCATATTTGATTTTTGCCGGCGGCTTGTCCATGGTGATCGGGACATAGCGGACAATCTTGTGCGCACAGGCTGATGCGCGTCATGCCAAACACAGCGGGGAAACACCCATGACCATTTTCGATCTCACCGGCCGCGTCGCCGTGATCACCGGCGGCAATGGCGGCATCGGGCTCGGCATTGCACAGGCGCTCGCCGCGCAAGGCTGCAACGTCTCCATCTGGGGCCGCAACGCCGAGAAGAACAAGGCCGCCGCCGCGAGCCTGGCGGGCTCGTCCGGCAAGGTCGATGCCCGCGTCTGCGACGTCACCGATCCTGCCTCGGTGAATGCGGCGATGAAGGCGACGCTCGACACCTTCGGCCGGGTCGACGGCTGCTTCGCCAATGCGGGCATCGGCGGCGGCGGACGGCGCTCCTTCGTCGAGCGCACCGAAGAGGAATGGCGCACGATGTTCTCGACCAATCTCGACGGCGTGTTCCACGCCTTCCAGGCCGCCGCCAGGCACATGACCGACCGCGCCAATGCCGGCGATCCCTTCGGCCGGCTGGTTGCGACCTCGAGCCTCGCCTCGATCTTCGGCACGGCGCGCAACGAGCATTACGCCGCGACCAAGGCCGCGATCAACGCGCTGGTGCGCGCGCTCGGCGTCGAGCTCGCGCGCTACGGCGTCACCGCGAATGCGATCCTGCCAGGCTGGATCAGGAGCGACATGACCGCCGGCATCATGGCCAACGAGAAATTCGTCGCCAACGTGATGCCGCGGATTCCGCAGCGGCGCTTCGGCGAGCCATCCGATTTCGGCGGCATCGCGGTGTATTTGATGAGCAAGGCGTCGTCCTACCACACCGCGGATACGTTCGTGATCGACGGCGGATATACGGCGTTTTGAGATTTTGTAGGGTGGGCAAAGGCGCGTAGCGCCGTGCCCACCATTCAGTGTTTCGCTTGTGATGGTGGGCACGCTTCGCTTTGCCCACCCTACGAATTGAGTCAAAACAACTACAGGGGGAAGAAGAAACCATGTTCTCGCACGTGATGATCGGCACCAACGATCTGGACAAGGCCAAGGCGTTCTACGACAAGCTGCTGGCGACGCTCGAGGTGCGGCCTGCGCGGGTCGACGGCCATCGCATCTTCTACATCACCAGGACAGGCGTGTTCTCGGTGAGCAAGCCGATCAACGGCGAGCCTGCGACGCACGCCAATGGCGGCACCATCGGTTTTGCCTGCAATTCACCCGAGCAGGTCGAGGCCTGGCACGCGGCCGGCCTCGCTGCCGGCGGGACGACTTGCGAGAATCCTCCCGGCATTCGTGAGGGCTCTGCCGGCAAGGCCTATCTTGCGTACCTGCGCGATCCCGACGGCAACAAGATCTGCGCGATGCACCGCGTGGTGTGAGCTCGCCACATGTACCGCGCGGCCTGCCACAATCTCCGCCGTCATCGCCCGACTTGATCGGGCGATCCAGTATCCCGAGGCGTCGGAGATTCACGGAGAAGCCGCGGCGCACTGGATTCCCCGCTTTCGCGGGGAATGACAGTGGTACGTTGGCGACACGGTTCAAACAACATTTCAAACGCCCGCGCGATATTCCATCGAATGGCCGTCGCGTGAAAATGTGCGCTCGCGCTTTTTGCGCGTCGCGTCTATGGTCGGCGGCAGAACGGCTATCTCGAAACGGGAGGAACAAGAATGAAACACGCCTATGTGCCCCGCACCACCAACTACACGCTCAATCCCGGCGACGAGCTCAATGATCTGCGCATGTCGGACCAGGTCCGGCCGCTCTATGACCACGTGAAGAAGTTCATTCGCGAGACCGTCGAGCCGATGACGGTAGAGTTCATCAAGCACGGCGAGAAGAAGGACGACCGCTGGAGCTTTACGCCGGGTCAGCTCGAGGTGCTGGAGAAGGCCAAGAACAAGGCCAAGGAGGAAGGCCTCTGGAACTTCTTCCTGCCCGATGACGAGACCGGCCAGGGCCTGAAGAACCTCGACTACGCCTATATCGCCGTCGAGCTCGGCAAGAGCCCGCTGGCCTCGGAGACCATGAACTGCTCGGCGCCCGACACCGGCAACATGGAGGTGCTGGAGCGCGTCGGCACCAAGGCGCAGAAGGAGACGTGGCTGACGCCGCTTCTGAACGGCGAGATTCGCTCGGCCTATGCGATGACGGAGCCGAACGTCGCTTCGTCCGATGCCAAGAACATCTCGACCACGGCAAAGCTGGTCGGCGACGAATGGGTGATCAACGGCGAGAAATATTACATCTCAGGTCTTGGCGATCCCCGCTGCAAAATCATGATTGTGATGGTCAAGACCAATCCGGATGCGCCGCCGAGCAAGCAGCAGTCGCAGATCCTGGTGCCGAAGGACACGCCTGGCGTCGAAATTCTGGGACCGATGCACGTGTTCGGCCAGGACCACGCGCCGCGCGGACATATGCACATGCGCTTCAACAATGTGCGCGTGCCCAAAGACAACATCCTGCTCGGTGAAGGCCGCGGCTTCGAGATCTCACAGCTCCGCCTCGGACCCGGGCGCATCCACCACTGCATGCGCACCATCGGCAAGGCCGAGAAGGCGCTCGACATGATGGTGCAGCGTGGGCTCACCCGCGAAGCCTTCGGCAAGAAGATCGCCCATCTCGGCGGCAACCTTCAGATCATCGCGCAGGCGCGCTGCGAGATCGAGTCGATGCGGCTGATGGTGCTGAAGGCGGCAAAGGCCATGGACGTGCTCGGCAACAAGGAGGCCCGCGTCTGGGTCTCCATGGTCAAGGCCATGGTGCCGGAGCGCGCCTGCACGATCATCGACCAGGCGATCCAGATGCACGGCGCCACCGGCATCTCGCAATGGACGCCGCTCGCCGAGATGTATCAGGACGTCCGCCACCTGCGCTTTGCCGACGGCCCGGACGAGGTGCACTGGATGGTGGTGGGACGGCATGAGCTGAGCATGCCGTAAAGGCGCGGCTGTCGTAGGTGGGCAAAGGCGCGCAAGCGCCGTGCCCACCATCCATCCAACTGATCGGCAGGAGTGGTGGGCACGGCGCTGTGCGCCTTTGCCCACCCTGCAATTCGTGGAGGCGCTTACGACGCAGCCACCGCCTGAAGCTTATCCTGCGTCTTGGTCTCGAAATCCGATGCGTCGTGGCGCTCGTGCAATTGGCTCGCGGGATCGCCGGAGACGCGGTTGACCATGCGGCCGCGCTTCACCGCCGGACGCTTGGCAATCTGATCGGTCCAGCGCTGCACGTTCTTGTAGTCCTGCACGGACAGGAATTCGCCCGCGCCATAGACCAGCCCCTTGGCGAGCGCGCCGTACCACGGCCACACCGCGATGTCGGCGATCGTGTACTCTCCGCCGGCAAGGTACTCGCTCTCGGCAAGCCGCCGGTCGAGCACGTCGAGCTGGCGTTTGGTTTCCATCGCGAAGCGGTCGATGGCGTATTCGATCTTGGTCGGCGCATAGGCGTAGAAATGACCGAAGCCGCCGCCGAGATAGGGCGCACTGCCCATCTGCCAGAACAGCCAGGACATCGCTTCGGTGCGCGTCTTGACGTCCTTGGGCAGGAAGGCGCCGAATTTTTCGGCGAGGTAGACCAGGATCGAGCCGGACTCGAAGACGCGGATCGGCTCGGGACCGGAGCGGTCCAGCAGCGCCGGGATTTTGGAGTTCGGATTGATGGCGACGAAGCCGCTGCCGAACTGATCGCCCTTGCCGATATTGATCAGCCAGGCGTCGTATTCAGCGCCCTTGTGGCCGAGCGCCAGAAGCTCCTCCAGCATCACGGTCACCTTCACGCCATTTGGCGTGGCCAGCGAATAGAGCTGGAGCGGATGGCGGCCGACCGGCAGCTCCTTGTCGTGCGTCGGGCCTGCGATCGGCCGGTTGATGCTGGCAAACTGCCCGCCACTCGGCTTATTCCAGGTCCAGACTTTGGGCGGCTCGTAGGGGGGGGCGTCGGTCATGAAAAAGGGCTCCAGCGCGGAAGGCGCGTGGGCTGTTAGCTAGCGATAGCGGCGAGATTGGCAAGAGCGCCGGGTTGCATTGGCAGATGGGCGCCCTCCCCGTTTCGTCATGGCCGGGCTGCCCGGGCGTATGGCGCCTGCACGCAAGAAGCCCACGGCGAACCGGCTTTGCATGGCGACGAGGCTGGGCTAGCGTTTCGCCGGACCCGTCGAGCACATGAATGCCCTGGTGGCGGAGTGATCGTGACGGACCTTCATGGCGAGGAGGCGCACAGCGCCGTCTCGAACCACGAAGTGCCTAGCGGCCATCCTTCGAGACGACCGCTTCGCGGTCTCTTCATCAGGATGAGGGCTCCGAGTTGTTGAGAAAGTGAAGAAGCAAGAACAATGACTGTCCCACCAGACCGCATTCCCGTCATCGTGGGTGTCGGCGAGATCGTCGACCGGCCCAAGGAGATCACCGCGGGCCTCGAGCCGCTCGATCTTCTCGAACAGGCGCTGCGGCGCGCCGAAGGAGATGCCGGCGCAAAGCTGCTCTGCGAGGTGCAGTCGCTCGACGTCGTCAACTTCCTGAGCTGGCGCTATCGCGATCCGGAAGAACTGCTGGCGCAGCGGCTCAGCATCCAGCCTTCGCATTGCTACTACGGCCCGGTCGGCGGCGAGAGCCCGATCCGCTATCTGCACGAAGCCGCCCAGCGCATCGCGCGCGGCGAATGCAGCGTTGCCGCTGTCTGTGGCGCGGAGGCGCAATCGACCGCGACCAAGGCGGAGCGTGCCCGAGCCAAGCTGCCGTGGACGCCGTTTGCGCATGACGTCGAGGAGCCGAAGCGCGGTGCGGCGTTCCAGAAGCCGCTGGCGGTGAAGCTGGGCGTGTTCCGCCCCGTCACGGTCTATCCCTTCTACGAGGCCGCATCCTCGGCGCATTGGGGTCAGGCACCAGGCGAGGCGATGGCGGAGTCAGGCACGCTGTGGTCGCGCTATTCGGAGGCCGCCGCACAAAACCCCAATGCCTGGCTGAAGCGGCGCTTTGCGCCGGACGAGATCACGACACCGACGGCGGACAACCGCCTGATCGCCTGGCCCTACACGAAACTGATGGTCGCCAACCCGATGGTCAATATGGGCGGCGCGCTGCTGCTCACCAGCCTTGCGAAGGCGCGCGCGGCCGGCATTGCCGAGGATCGGCTGGTCTATCCGCTCGGCGGCGCCTCGGCCGAGGAGCCGCGCGACTATCTCCTGCGCGACCAGTTTTATGAGAGCCATCCGCAGAATGCGGTACTGAAGGCGGTGACGGACCTTGCCGGCGGCGACGGCAAGCAGTTCGACGCCATCGAGCTCTATAGCTGCTTTCCTTGCGTGCCGAAGATGGCTCGGCGGACGCTGGGCCTCGGAGCCGACGTGCAGCCGACCGTGACCGGCGGCCTCACCTTCTTCGGCGCGCCGCTCAACACCTACATGACACATGCGGCCTGCGCGATGGTGCGCAAGTTGCGCGGTGGCGCGAAGCTCGGCCTGCTCTACGGCCAGGGCGGCTTCGTTACCAAGCACCACGGGCTCGTGCTCTCGAAGACGCCGCCGCGCGAAGCGCTGGCGCAGGAGACGAGCGTGCAGGCGGAGGCCGATCGCCACAAGCGCGTTGTGCCTGAGTTCGTGGCCGAGGCCTCAGGCCAGGGCGAGGTCGAGAGCTTCACGGTGATCTACGGCCGCAACGGCGACGTCGAGCACGGCGTGGCGATGCTGCGCACGGAGGACGATCGGCGGACGCTGGCGCGCATTCCGGCGAGCGACAACACGACGCTGGCGCATCTGCTCGATATGGCGCGCACGCCTGTCGGCTCGCTCGGCGCCATCACGATGGCCGCCGATGGCGTGCCGGAGTGGCGGGTCGGCAAGATCTCGTAGGGTGGGCAAAGGCGCGTTAGCGCCGTGCCCACCATTGGTTCCGCGATTGTCGTGACGTAGTGGGCACGCTTCGCTTTGCCCACCCTACAATCTGTTGAGTCAGTCTTCGTCGAACAGCGTTCGGAAGGCAGGTGTTTCCTTGTCTTGTGCTTCACGATGCACCGATCATCTCTCGTCCGCTCGCAGATGCCAAACCTCAGACCGAAGCCCACCACAATGCTCGTCACCAAGAGGCAATGCTGATAGGTCACCTCGTGGTGTCGACGGACGATCGTCCGCTAATTCTCCAAACCATCCTCGACGATATTGTCGGCGATCTTGTCGCCAACACGATTGATGTGTGCGACGTCGACCGTGCTGCCACTTCTCACCGCACGGAACATCGACGCAAAACACGCAGCCCCTTCTTCTCTGCCCGAAAGGCCTTCGGTTTAACCGATACCCCCGGCGAGCTTGGCGAGCAATTGAACAGGTTTGACCGGATTGATCAGAACATCCGTAGCGCCCAAAGCACAAGCCTGCACGATCGCAAGGCGTCTACGTTCGTCAATGACGAATATCCGCTTTGGGGACCGCCATAATTGGCGGCTCAGAATCTTTAACGCCACAATGTTTTCAGCTATCCGCAGGTCGATGTTGACTACAATCGCATCCGCGACCAGCGCACCAAGGTGCGGTTTGCCAGCGCCCAGCAACTCGGCTGTTGTATCATATTTTTGTGCGAGGATGCTCAACATGGCACAGAGCTTCGCGCGGCTTTCTGCGACAATATGAACCGACATGAGATATTACTCCCGTCCCTTTTACCGAAGCTCTGCTACGCTACCTTTTCGCATCGTCGCTTGGCCGTGCTTGATGCATCCGCACTCGGCTCGCCAGCGACACGATATTCGTCAGGTTTGTCCTCGCTGGTGTTCAGCGAGAACGATGGCGATGCGTTCCGCGATCACCGATGACCGGTATCGCTCCAACAAGGAGAGCGCCCAGCGCAGATGCAATTCCCCAATTCGGCGCTGATACGCAGCTTCAGAATGAACTCCGTGATGACAACCATGTCCCCAAACAGCGGAATTGCTCCGAACAACGACCGTCGCCTCGCCGACTCGCGCTCCGATCGAATTTCATTTTCTTGAAACGGCCTTAAGTTTCGAAAAATTCCGTAACTGCCAAGACATTCGTTGCCTGCCAGCCCAGCGTTTGCAGTCTGGATGCAGACTGTAGCGTGACCGCGCCATCCCTGAGATCGTGGCGCGCGCCTCGGTCCTGCGCAATCCGGTGCGCCAAACCCGTGATCATTCAATGCAGGGATCTATCCCCATACCCGCTGATGAAAGGAGCCTTTAATCCGCCACTGCCAATCTCGCCCAATATCATCAACCATCATGGCTGCGCCGAGGCTATTCCGATGATAGTTTGCTCAGGCACCAGAACATTCCACGGAAGGTAAATGCTGAAGAACTACCCTGAATTCCAGTCCGACAAGCTTGACGAGGTAGAGACGTTGATCCGGGTAAGGGGACAAGCAAATCGAGTTGATCTGCCCCACAAACAGACCAAAGCCCCGTTTGTCACAAATGCCGTGTATTTCGACCAAGGTGCGCTAGCGTTCATTCGTTTTGATCGCCCAATTGGGTGCAGATTTGATCCTGCAAGTCATTTCCACCTATCGTTTCAGACGGCCCCGGAAGTGAGTGAAATCGTTCTCGACGGCAAAGTCGTCGAAAATGCAACGTCGTCGGCAGCATATATCATTCCGAGCGACCAGCCTTGGTCTGCGCGATATCCCGCCGGATTGCACAAACTGTGCCTGCGCGTGGACGGCGGCATGCTGCGACGCAAATGGTCGGCGTTGCTTGACTCCGACAGTATCCGCATGGATCTGAGGCAGCCTTCGCTGTGCGACTTTCGCCACACTCGGTTCCTGCGTCAATCGACGTTTCGCTTCGCAAGGGAGCTCGAGATAGCAGATCAACGGTTCGTGCCGGCCCTCGTCGCGACCGCAGTCGAGGACATTTCAGTGAGGATGCTGGTGTACCTTGGCAACTGGGACGCAGTGGCAAGTCGTCCGCCCGCTGCCCCGGCCCTGGCCCAATTGAAGCGGATCGAGGACTACATTGTCGCAAACTTGGCCGAACCGCTGCAGGTGGAGACCCTCGCGCAAATATCGAGCGTCAGCGCCCGCAGCATCTTTCGGTATTTCCATTCGCGGCACAATTGCACGCCGCAAGAATATCTCAGGCGCGCGAGACTTGAGCAGGCAAACCTGCTTCTGCAAAACGCAGACGACACGACTTCGGTGATTTCGGTTGCGCTCCGATGCGGCTTTCACAGCCTTGGTCATTTTGCGCGATCATATCGCGAAATGTTCGGCGAACTCCCGTCAAACACTCTTGGTAAACGGCGCAGAGGCTTGAATCATCGGGGATGATCGAGCGCTGAGTCAAGTCGATCTGTCTTCCTCCACTGTCACCCGTAATTCGTCAGAGCATGCCCAGAAAAGGTAGGCGTGGGACCGAACAGAAATACACGGTATCACGCGCCGCATCATCGCGCCACGGCGAGGCAATCGTGCCCATCTTCATCGTCCGTGGCGCGCCATTTCGGCAATGCACCGTTGAAGCCGAAAACTCTGTTCTCCCGATGCAAGCCGTCGCGTTGGCCCGGAGCGGCATCGTCGCTTTTATCCCGCGGTCTGGCGAAGCCCGGCTAGATGTCGAGCCGGGCTTCGGTATTACGCGGCGCGGACCGTGTTGAGGAACTTACCGACCTCGAGCTTAAGGCGGTTGCTGTCGCTCGACAGCGATTGCGCCGCAGAGAGCACCTGAGAGGAGGCCGATCCGGTCTCGCCGGCGCCGCGCTGAACGTCAACGATATTGTACGACACCTGTTGGGTGCCTGCGGCCGCTTGTTGCACGTTGCGGGAAATCTCCTGTGTCGCTGCGCCCTGCTCTTCGACGGCGGATGCGATGGTAGTCGATATCTCTGACAGCTTTTCGATCGTTCCGCTGATCTCCATGATCGCGCCGACCGACTCTTGTGTCGCAGCCTGGATACTGTCGATCTGCTGACCGATCTCGCCGGTGGCCTTTGCGGTCTGCTCGGCTAGGGCCTTCACCTCGGAAGCCACGACTGCGAAGCCACGACCGGCCTCACCGGCGCGCGCTGCCTCGATGGTGGCGTTGAGCGCCAAGAGGTTTGTCTGGCCGGCGATGGTGTTGATGAGCTCGACCACGGCGCCGATGCGGGCCGCCGCCTTCGATAGTTCCCCGACGCGGTCGTTAGTCTTGCGAGCCTGGTCAACGGCTTCGCGGGCCATGCGCGCCGATGCCTGGACCTGCCGGCTGATCTCGTTGACCGATGACGACAGCTCTTCCGTTGCTGACGCCACGGACTGCACGTTGGTGGAGGCTTCTTCCGACGCCGCCGCGACCGTGGTGGTCACTTCCTGCGCACGCTCCGCGTTCGCGGTCAGCGTCGAAGCAGAGGCTTCAAGCTCGGTCGATGCCGACGACACGGTTTCGACGATTTCGCCAACCGCCGCTTCGAATTGATCGGCAAGCTTCATCATGTCCGCCTTGCGGCGCTGCGCCGCGATTCGATCCTGCTCGACCTTGGCTTCCGCCTCGTCGCTCGCCTTCTGCGCCAGCATGACCTTGATCCCGTTAACTGCCTGGGCGGTCTCGCCGATCTCGTCCTTGCGCTCGGTGCCTGTGATCTCGATATCCTCGCCCTTTGCCAGGCGTTGCAGTAGGCCAACGAGGCCGCGCATCGGCTTGGCGATTCCGAACTGGCCGATCAGGAAACCGATCGAAAGACCGAGTACGATGCCGACCCCGGCCACCGTCTCCATCAGGCGCGACGTGGTTTCGTATTCCCCGGCAGCCGCCTTGGCGAAAGCTTCCACGCGCTCGCTCAACCGATCTGCAATGGCCCGCACGGTGGCCTGCAATCTCTCCGCATCGGCCTCGCCATGCGTGACCGCACGGCGCAACTGTTCGCCTTGTTCGCTCAACTGGACGTCCTTCAGGCCATCGACAAGGCGGAGAGTCGTCTCCATGCTCTTCTGATAGGCGGCCCAGGTCTCCTTGACGGCCGGTATCATGGCCCTGGCCTTTTCGTCCCGGGTTTGGCCGACTTCGTCGATTCTCTCCAGGAAGCTCTTCATCTGTTCGGCGACAATCTTGTGCACTTGCTCGCGGTTCTCCGGACGCGGGTCCAGGGCCGCTCGGAACTCGGAACGGCTGAGCGCGAGCACGTTCTGATTGGCGCGGGCAGCCAAAAGCGCGCGTGTCGCGGCTTTTCTCATGTTTTCGGCCCCTTCGTTCAGCGTGCTCAACGCGCCAATGCCGAGCCAGGTGATGGAGCAGGCGACGATGGCCATCAACGCGATGACGGCGAGAATTTTGGTCAGGATACGGAAGCGACCGAGGAAGGACATGGCAACCTTTCGAAGCAATCACGGAAATGAAGGAAGCAGAAATCGCCGGCGCGGCGGCCGGGCGCGAAACGCAAGAGCCCGACCGGCATTTCAGTTTGTCGGCGACGTGCGCGAGTACCGCCCCCACAAAAGAGAGAACGCCCAGCACAGATGCAATCCTCCAATTTGGTGCTGATGCGCAGTTTCAGGACGAATTCGATGATGACAAAGACCGGAATTGCTCCGTTCAATGACCGTGGCCTCGTCCGATTTGCATCCCGATCGAACTGATTTTCTCGAAGCGGCCTTAAGTTTCGAAAAATTCCGCAACTGCCAAGACATTCGCTGCCTGCCAGCCAAGGCTGCGGCCTCGATATACAGACTACAGCGTGAACTATTTCAGAATCACATTCTTAGGACGAAGCAATGGCGAAGCCGAGCCATCCTGCGCCGCACCGGCGTCCCCGCGTCTCGCAGCTACCCGGCTCGCGGCACTCAGTCGTCGCAGAGATCTGCTTCTCTGCGGCGCGAAGTGCCGCTCCGGAGAGCCGGTACCCAGAAAGCAAGGCAGTACACTCTGGGAAAGATGGGCCCCGGCTCAGCAGCGCATCACTTCGTGCTGCGCTGCGTCCGGGGCACGAGACCATCTTAACCCTTTGGCGCCTGCTTTTCCGACGCCGTTGCCGGCTTGCCGTTGGCGCCGGCGCCCACCACGCGCACCTGGTCGCCGTCGGCGAGGCCGTCGGGTGGCGCGGTGATGACGCGGTCGTCGGGAGCGATGCCGGAAGCAAGCTCGATTTCGCGGCCGAGATCGCGCGCGATGGTCACGGTTTTGAACGCCACCTTGTCGTCGGGCGTGACGGTCGCAACGCGCAGGCCGCTACCGTTGAAGATCAGGGCGCTTGCGGGAATGCTGAGCGGTGCGGAGTCGCGCTGCAAGTTCAGCTTCACGCTGGCATAGCCGCCGGGCATCAGCTCACCAGTGGAATTGTCGAGCCCGAGCTGCATGCGCGTCGTGCCCGAGGAGACATCGACGGCCTGCGAGGAGGCTTCGACCGTCGCCGGGAAGGTTCGGTTCGGATACTCCGGCAGAGTGATGGTGGCCTTGGCGCCGATCTTGATCGCCGGCACATAGTTCTGCGGCACGTTGACATAGACGCGCAGCTTGCTGATATCTGATATCACGAACATCGCAGGGCCCGAGCCGCCGCCGGCATTGATCAGCGCGCCGACGTCGGTATCGCGCGCCGTGACGACACCATCGAACGGCGCGGTGATCTTCTTGTAGCCGGCGAGCGCTTCCAGCCGCTCCACATTGGCCTGGCCTGAATTGACGGCGGCCTTCTTGTTGGAGAGATCGGCGGTGCGCTCGTCGATCTCTTGCGCGGAGACGAAGTTGGAGGCGACCAGCGTCTTGCGCCGGTTCAAGGTCGCTTCGGAGAGCCTTGCACTAGCCTGCTGGCTGGCAAGATCGGCGCGGGCCTGCAGGAGTTGCTGGTCGAGGTCCGGCGCTTCGATCTCGGCGATCACCTGGCCGGCCTTGACGCGGGCACCCATGTCGGCGCTCCAGCTCTTCAAATAGCCCGATACGCGAGCGAAGATCGGCGCGCGGTAGTAAGCCTCCAGCCGGCCCGGCAGGTCGATGGCGGCGCTGAGGGCTTTGGCATTGGGCAGGGTCACCGCGACGCTGGGAACAGCCTGATCTTCGGTCCACTGCTTGAGCTTGGAGCCCTGCTCCTCACGCGCGCGGATGCCGGTGCCGACGACGAGACCCGCCCCGATTAGCGCCACCACGCCAAATATGCCCAATTTCCGGCGCGACACCGGCGAGCGCGGTTCAGTGGACGGCATGCGGTATCTCCGGTGAGGCAGCGGCGGCGGCTTTGGCGCCTTGCTTCTTGTGTACCATACTAAAGACCACGGGAACAAACATCAGCGTGGCGAAGGTCGCAAAGATCAGGCCGCCTATCACGGCGCGCCCGAGCGGTGCGTTCTGCTCGCCGCCCTCCCCCAGCCCCAACGCCATCGGCGCCATGCCGATGATCATGGCAAGCGCCGTCATCAGCACAGGGCGGAACCGCACGAAGCCTGCCTCGAGCGCAGCAACGACGGGATCGCCGAGCTCCTCATAGCGCTCCCGGGCGAAGGAGATGACGAGCACGCTGTTCGCGGTCGCAACGCCCATGCACATGATGGCGCCGGTGAGCGCCGGCACTGAGAGCGTGGTCTCGGTCGTGAACAGCATCCAGACGATGCCGGCCAGCGCGGCCGGCAGCGCCGTGATGATCACGAAGGGATCGGACCAGGACTGGAAGTTCACCACGATCAGGAAATAGATCAGCACGACCGCCCCTAACAGGCCGAACAGCAGGCCGGTGAAGGCGCTGTTCATGGTCTGCACCTGGCCGAGCAGCACAACTGAGGAGCCTTTCGGCACTTCCTTAGCGGTGTCGGCGATCACCCGGCGAATGTCGGCGGCGACAGCGCCGAGATCGCGCCCCTGCGTGGTCGCAAAGATCTGCACCAGCGACTGGATGTCGTATTGCGACACCACCGCGCTCGACATCGATCGCTTGATGTCGGCGATGCCACCGAGGATCGGCGATTGCGAATTTCCGGCGGCCGTGATCGGCAGTGTCTGGAGCGCACTGAGCGAATCGATCTGATACTGCGGCGTCTGCATCACGATGGAATAGGACACGCCGTTATCCGGGTTGAGATAGTAGGTCGGCGCGACCTGCGAGGAGCCGGCGAGATTGACCACGAGGCTGTTGGTGACGTCGCGCTCGGTCAGGCCGACATATTGCGCGCGGGTGCGGTCGACATCGATGTTGAAGGTTGGGTTGTTCGGCGACTGCTGGATACGCGCATCCGCGACGCCGGGAATGCGCCGGACCTTTGCGAGCAGCTTATTGGCATAGGCGAAATTTGCGTCGAGATTCGCGCCGCGAATCTGGAGGTCGATCGGTGCCGGCGCGCCGAAATTCAGGATTTGGCTGACGATGTCGGCCGGCAGGAAGGCGAAGCTGACGCCGGGGAACAGCCGCGGCAACTGCTCACGCAAGACGCGCACGTGCTCCTCGGTAGGCTTATGCCCCTCCTTCAGCTTGATCTGGATGTCGCCGTCCTGCGGACCGATCACGCCGGTGTTGTTGTAAGTCATGTTGATGCCGGAGATCGGCATGCCGATGTTGTCGGTCAGCGTCTCGATCTCGCCCGGGACCAGCTTGCGGATCGCCTTCTGCACGTCGGCGAGCTGGTTGGCGGTCTCCTCGACGCGGGTGCCGACCTGGGTGCGGACATGCATCAGGATATTGCCGGCATCGACCGCGGGGAAGAAGTTGCGTCCCAGGAATGGTACCAGCGCGAACGACGCGCCGATCACGCAGAGGAAGCTGATCACGAACACCGCGCGATGCGCCAAGGCCATGCCCAAAAGGCCGCGATAGCCACCGCGGATGCGCTCGAACCTCGCCTCGAAGCCGCGCTGGAACCAGACCAGAGGATTGCGCGACTTCGGCGGCGCGCCGTCATGATGGACATGCGCCTGCAACAGATAGTTCGCCATGGTCGGCACCAGCGTGCGCGACAGGATGAACGACCAGATCATGGCGAACATCACGGCTTCGGCCATCGGCACGAACAGGAAGCGCGCGACACCGGTGAGGAAGAACATCGGCACGAACACGATGCAGATGCAGAGCAGCGAGACGAAAGCCGGCGTCACGATCTGGTTGGCGCCGTCGAGGATCGACTGCTCGACCGGCTTGCCCTGCTCCAGATGGTAATTGATGTTCTCGATGGTCACGGTGGCGTCGTCGACCAAAATGCCGACCGCGAGCGCCAGGCCGCCGAGCGTCATGATGTTGAGCGTCTCGCCGATCGCCGACAGCATGATAATGGCGCCCAGCACCGACAGCGGAATCGAGACCGCGATGATGACGGTCGAGCGCCAGCTCCCGAGGAACAAGAGGATCATGACGCTGGTGAGCAGCGCCGCGATCACGCCTTCGAAGGCGACGCCCTCGATCGCGCCGCGCACGAACACCGATTGGTCGCCGATGAAGCCGATCTTCAGCGCATCCGGCAACTGGTCCTTGACCTCGATCACCTTCTGCTTGATGCCGGCGATGATATCGAGCGTCGACGTCGCACCGGCCTTCAGCACCATCATCAGCACCGAGCGGTTACCGTCGACGTGGACGATGTTGGTCTGCGGCGGGTTGCCGTCCCTGACGGTCGCCACATCGCGCACATAAACCATCGCGCCGTTGACGGTCTTGATCGGCAGATTGCCGAGCTCCTCCATCTTCAGTGGCGAGTTGTTGAGCTGGATGTTGTACTCGAAGGTGCCGATCTTCTGGGTGCCGACCGGCGTAATCAGGTTTTGGGCTGCGAGGGCGTTGGCCACGTCCTGCCCCGACAGCCCACGCGCCTGGAGCGCGGTCGGGTCGAGGTCGATCTGCACCTGACGCTGCTTGCCGCCAAAGGGATAGGGGATCGCCGCGCCCGGCACGGTCACGAGCGGCGTGCGGAGCTGGTTGATGCCGATATCGGCGAGGTTTTGCTCGGTGAGCCCCTCGCCCGACAGCGCCACCTGGATGATCGGCACGGTGGAGGCCGAATAGTTCAGGATCAGCGGCGGCGTCGCGCCCGGCGGCATCTGCTTCAGCAGCGTCTGCGAGATCGCGGTGACCTGCGCATTGGCGGTTCGGATGTCGACGTTCGGCTGGAAGAAGATCTTGATGATGCCGAAGCCGTTGTAGGAGTTTGCGACGATGTGCTCAATGTCGTTGACCGTCGTCGTCAGTGCGCGCTGGAAGGGCGTGGTGATGCGGCCAGCCATCTGGTCCGGCGGCAAGCCGGTGTACTGCCAGACGACGCCAATCACGGGGATGCGAATGTCCGGGAAGATGTCGGTCGGCGTGCGTAGCGCCGCGAGCGGTCCGACGATCAGGAGCAGGAGCGCGAGCACGACAAAGGTGTACGGCCGGCTCAGGGCGATGCGGACCAGAGCTATCATTCGCCAGTCAGTTCCAGGTCAAGCGAGAGGTGGAATCCGCCCCCGCGGGCATTCCTCTTTCCCTTTACCCGAACCCCGCCTCGACGCCAACGCGAAGCAGCGCGGGATCATTCACTTCCCTGCTACCGCACTGCGGAATAGGCATCGCAGCTATGCCAGAGGACACGACGGATGCCGCGGCTCGATCACCGTCACCCCGAGGATGAGGGATTGAGAGCGGGGCTTTTCTCTCTCCCTTCGTCATTTCGGGGCGCGCCCTCTTGGGCGCGAGCCCGGAATCCACTGCGCGGCAGTCTGTGCGTCCCGATGGATTCCGGGCTCGCGACTTCGTCGCGCCCCGGGATGACGAGAAAACTCACAAGCTGTCAGGATGACGGAATTGGCCGGCAACTTTGAACTACGCCGCGCGCACGTTGGTCAGGAACTTGCTGACCTCGGTCTTCAGGCGGCTCGAGTCGTTCGACAGCATCTGCGCCGCCGACAGCACCTGCGAGGAGGCCGTGCCGGTCTCGGTCGCGCCGCGCTGCACGTCGGTGATGTTGGAGGAGACCTGCTGGGTGCCCTGCGCCGCCTGCTGCACGTTGCGGGCGATCTCCTGGGTCGCTGCGCCCTGCTCTTCCACGGCCGCCGCAATCGCCGAAGAGATCTCGGAGAGGCGTTCGATGGTCGAGGAGATTTCCTTGATCGCGCCGACGGAGTCGTTGGTGGCGGCCTGGATGCCGGTGATTTGCTGGCCGATCTCGCCGGTCGCCTTCGCAGTCTGCTCGGCGAGCGCCTTCACTTCGGATGCCACCACTGCGAAGCCGCGGCCGGCTTCGCCGGCACGCGCCGCCTCGATGGTCGCGTTCAGCGCCAAAAGGTTGGTCTGGCCAGCGATGGTGTTGATCAGTTCGACGACGTCGCCGATGCGCGAGGCGGCCTTGGAGAGCTGGCTGACGCGTTCGCTGGTGGTGCGAGCCTGGCCGACGGCGTCGCCCGCCATCCGCGCCGATTCCTGGACCTGGCGGCTGATCTCGCCGACCGACGAGGCCATCTCCTCGGTGGCTGAGGCCACCGACTGCACGTTGGTGGAGGCTTCTTCCGAAGCGGCGGCGACCGTGGTCGCCATCTGCTGGGAGCGATCGGCGGTCGCCGTCAGAGTCGAGGCAGAGGCTTCGAGCTGGGTCGAGGCCGATGAGACGGTCTGCACGATTTCGCCGATCATGGATTCGAATTCGCGGGTAATGTTGTCGACGCGGCGGCCGCGCTCGATCTTGACCTCCGCATCACGCGCGGCGGCTTCGTCAGCCGCCTTCTTGGCGACCAACGCCTCCTTGAACACCTGAAGCGCATCGGCCATGGCGCCGATCTCGGTCTTCTCTCCCCGATGCGGCACTTCCGCGCTCAGGTCGCCCTTGCCGAGCGCCTGCATCGGCTCGACGATGGAATCGATGCCGCTGGAGACATCGCGGATCATGTAGAAGCTGACGCCGATGCCGATGACGAGCGCGACGCCGAGAATGACGCAGACCAGCATGAAGGCGAAGGCATAGCTGTCGGCGGCATCCTGGGCGGCCTGGTTGCCGCCTTTGTTGTTGAGCTCGATATCCTTTCTCAGCACCTCGTCCGATTGCAGGCCGATCTTACCGACGGCTTTGGTGTTCAGCTCACGCGCTTCGTGCGAGATCTTGCCGACATCCTTGCGCGACAGCGCCATGACATCGTCCGTACCCTTCTTGTAGTCGTCCCACAGCTTGGACCATTCGGTATACAGCGCTCGCTCCTCCGGCGAGGTGATCATCGGCTCGTATTGCTTGCGGGACTTGGCCAGCGCGTCGATCACGTCCCCGGCCGTCTTTTCTGCCGCAAGCTTTTCCTCGATCGTCTCGGCCAACATGTGAGCGCGTACCACGGTGCGATAGGTGAGGACGTTGGCGCGGACCTCGCCGAGCACCCGAACGCTCGGCATCCAGCTCGTTGCGATATCGACGGTGTTGGCGTTGATCGCCCGCATCTTGATGACGGCAAGCACACCCATGCCGGCCATCGCGGCCAGAAGGAAGGCCACGACGCTGATGATCTTGGCACGAATGGAAATTTTCGCGAGCATTGCTAGGGTCTCTTGTCTTGGATCGCGGCTTTGGGCCACGACCGCGCGTCATGAAATGGCTGCAACCAAAGGGAGTGCGGCCGACATCAAACAACAAACGACCTGAGCAGATGTTAACTACGACTCCGTACGAGTACGGAACCCGAAAGAAATAAACAGAGGACTAAGACAGCCCTGCGCTCAGCGCATGAGCCCAAGCGCGTCGGAGAAAAACTCCGGCCCGCCGAAATTGCCTGATTTTAGGGCAAGCAGCATGCTGCCTTCGTTTGCGCCCACCGCGCGCAATACCGGGACTCCCGCAGCGATCTCCGCGCCAACGAGAAAGCCTGGAATTTTCAGGCGATCGACGACGGCGCCCGATGTCTCGCCGCCGGCAACGACAAGACGCCGAACACCCGACTGCACCAATCCTTCGGCGATATCCGCCATGGCCTGCTCGATCGCGTGACCGGCGGCATCTCGGCCGTAACGCGCCTGCACCGCACCGACTGCCTCCGGCGTGGCGCTCGAAGCGATCAGCACCGGACCATCAGCGAGCCGGGGCTTCGCCCAGGCGAGCGCGCGCTGCGCTTCGCTTCCACCTGCGACAATTTGCTCGGGGTTTAAATGTAACACCGGCATGACACGTTCGGCGTTCGCGATCTGCTGAAGGGTCGCCTGCGAGCAGCTTCCGGCGAGACACGCAGCCGGTCCGCCAACCGGCGCGCCCGCGTCGGCAGCTGCGAAATTCGGACTCACCGTTCCCGTCGAGACCAGCGCCCGCGCCAGCCCAAGGCCGATGCCGGAGGCGCCCACCGACAGCCGATGGCCAGCTGCGACGAGGCCGATGGTCTCGAGATCGCGATCGAACACGGCATCGATGATCGCCGCTCCCATGCCCCTGGCCGACAGCTCCGCGAGCTGCGCGCGCACGGCATCGGCGCCACGCGTCACGCTTCCGAGGTTGACGAGACCGACCTTGGTCCTGCTCTGCCGCGCCAGGACCCGCACCAGGTTGGAATCGTGCATCGGGTTGAGCGGGTGGTCCTTCAGCGGGCTTTCGTTGAGCGGAACGGTGCCGACGAAGAGATTGCCCTGGTAGACGGTGCGGCCGGTCTCCGGGAAGGCCGGCGTCACCAGCACGATCGTCTCGCCGCAGTCGTCGCGCAGCGCGTCCATCACCGGGCCGATATTGCCCGCGTCGGTGGAATCGAAGGTCGAGCAGATCTTGAACAGCACGTGACTCGCGCCGCGGCCGCGCAGCCATTTCTCCGCCGCGCGCGAGCGCGTCACCGCAAGGCCTGCCTCGATCGAGCGACTCTTCAGCGATACCACGACGGCATCGACCTCGGGTAGCGCCAGGTCGTCGGACGGCACGCCGATGGTCTGCACGGTACGCAGGCCCGCGCGCGTCAGCGTGTTGGCGAGATCGGAGGCGCCGGTATAGTCGTCGGCGATACAACCCAGCGCAAGTGTCACGACTTTGCTCCGGCATAAGGCTTGAACCAGGCGAGACCATCGGCGGTCTTGCCGCGCGGATTGTATTCGCAGCCGACGAAGCCGGCATAGCCGAGCCGGTCGAGCTCGGCGAACAGGAAGGGATAGTTCAGCTCCTCGCTATCGGGCTCGTTGCGCGAGGGGTTGCTGGCGATCTGGATATGGCCGATGATCGGCATCATCTCGCGCAGGCGCATGGTGACGTCGCCATGGATGATCTGGCAGTGATAGATGTCGAACTGGAGCTTGAGGTTCGGGATCCTCAGTTCCTCGACCACGTCGCGCGCGAAGCCGAAGTCGTTGAGGAAATAGCCGGGGACATTGCGCGGGTTGATCGGCTCGATCACGATGTCGATGCCATGCGGCGCAAAGAACTCCGCGGCCCACGCCACCGACTTGTAGAAGGCCTCGATCGCGAGACGATCGCCGCGGTTGGCCATGCCGGCCATCAGGTGCAACCGCTTGACGCCGGTCGCTTTGGCATAGGGCAGCGCCGTCTCGAGACTCTGCTTGAGATCGGCAAAGCGCGAAGGCAGCGCCGCAAAGCCCTTCTCGCCGGCGTCCCAATTGCCGGGCGGCAGGTTGAACAGCGCCTGCGTCAATTCGTTGCGCTTCAAGCGCTCGCCGACCGCTTCGGCCGGGTGCTCATAGGGAAACAGGAATTCGACGGCGGTGAAACCGGCCTGTGCGGCGGCATCGAAGCGGTCGAGGAACGGTACCTCGGTGAACATCATCGAGAGGTTGGCGGCAAAGCGGGGCATCGGAATCCTCTTGTTATTTATCGCCTGGCAGCTTCACGCCGGTCACCTGCGCATACATCCGCGCCACCGACGCATCGTCGTCTCGGCCCATGCCGGCCGCTGCGGTCATGAGGAACATCTGGAGAGCAGCGGCCGAGACCGGCACCGGGAATTTTGCCGACCGCGCCATGTCCTGGATGATGCCGAGGTCCTTCACGAAAATCTCGACCGCGCTGCGCGGGGTGTAGTCGCCGTCGAGCACGTGCGGCATGCGGTTCTCGAACATCCAGGAATTGCCGGCCGACGCCGTGATCACCTCGTACACTTTCCGGATGTCGAGACCCTGCTTGGCGGCGAAGGCGATCGCTTCGCTGGCCGCGGCGATGTGCACGCCGGCGAGGAGCTGGTTGATCATCTTGAAGGCGGCGCCCTGGCCCGCGGCATCGCCGAGCTCGTAGAGCTTGGCCGCCATGGCATCGAGCGCGGGGCGCGCCTTGGCGAACGCGGCCGGACTGCCGGAGGCGAGGATGGTCAATTCGCCTTGCGCGGCGCGCTGCGCGCCGCCGGAGATCGGCGCATCCAGGTAGTGCCGGCCGGTTTCCTCGAGCTGCTTTGCGAGGCGCCGGGCGACGTCGGGGTCCATGGTGGCGGAGGAGATGAAGACGCTGTCCCTCGGCATGGTCTCCGCGGCCCCGCTTTGGCCGAACAGGATCGCCTCAGTCTGCGCCGCGTTGACGACGACGCTGACGACGATGTCGGCGTCCCTCGCCGCCTCCGCCGGCGACTTTGCGCCGGCGCCGCCGTCCTTCACGAAGCGCGCGACCGAGTCGGCCGAGACGTCGCAGCCGGTGACGGCAAATCCCGCCCGTTTCAGCGATGTGGCCATGCCAAAGCCCATCGAGCCGAGCCCGATGACGGCGATACGCGGGTTCTGCGAGGCTGACGACATGCTATTGATCCCTTGGAACGTTCCTCAATGGCCGGTCTCGGCGGCCTCGTGAACCGCATATCACGGCTTGGCCGCGCTGCCAAAGCGTGAGACAACGAGTGCACGAGGCGTCCCTTCCATGAGCAATGAGAGCAAACTTCGCGAGGATATCTGCCGCTTCGGCCGTTCGCTGTTCGAGCGCGGTCTGACGCCGGGCTCGTCCGGCAATATCAGCGTCAAGCTTCCCGACGGCGGCTGGCTGGTGACGCCGACCAACGCCTCGCTCGGCTTCCTCGATCCAGCGCGGCTGTCACGGCTGGATCAATCCGGCCGGCTCATCTCCGGCGATGCGCCGACCAAGGAGGTTCCGCTGCACACCGCGCTCTATGAGACGCGGGGCGCGGCGCGCGCGATCGTGCATCTGCACTCGACCCATTCGGTTGCGCTCTCGATGCTGCCCGAGATCGATCCGCGCGCCGCATTGCCGCCGATGACGGCCTACTATCTGATGAAATGCGGCGCCACCGCGCTCGTGCCCTATTACCGCCCTGGCGATCCGGCGGTGGCGGATGCGATCAAGGGGCTGGCCGGGAAATATTCATCCGTGCTGCTCGCCAATCACGGCCCGGTCGTCGCCGGCGACACGCTGGAAGCCGCCGTGTTCGCGACGGAGGAGCTGGAGGAGACGGCGAAGCTCTATCTGCTGCTGCGCGGGTTGAACGCGCGGCATCTGTCGCCGGAGCAGGTGAAGGATCTCGTGAAGGTGTACGGGCTGACGCTGCCGGAGCATGAGCACTAGTGTAGCGCGGCCAAGGGCGGCATAGCGGCACCTCCGCGATCGATGTCATTCCCCGCGAAAGCGGGGAATCCAGTACGCTGCAGCTCATCCGTATCTCTCTGGCGTCTCGGAGTACTGGATCGCCCGATCAAGTCGGGCGATGACACCGGCAGCGCGGGACGCGCGTGCCCAAGACTTTGCATCTCGTAGGGTGGGCAAAGCGAAGCGTGCCCACCAACTATGCTGCCACAAAAACGGCTGGCACGGCGCTTGCGCGCCGTCGCCCAGTCTACGAAATGTTCTTCGCGGCTAGAGCCCCAGATACGCCTTGCGTACGTCCGGGTTGCCCTTGATCTCGGCGGAAGGGCCCTGCATCAGCACGCGGCCGGTTTGCAGGATGTAGGCGCGATCGGCGATCTCCAGGCACTCGGCCATGCGTTGCTCGACGATCAGCACGGTCATGCCGGCGTCGCGGATGCGCTTGACGGCCTGAAAAATCTCGTCGACGAGCTTTGGCATGATGCCCTGCGAGGGCTCGTCGAGCATCAACAGCCGTGGGCGCGTCATCAACGCGCGGCCGATCGCGAGCATCTGCTGCTCACCGCCGGAGAGCGTTTCGGCGCGCTGCTCGAGCCGTTCGGACAGACGCGGGAACAGATTGAACACGAGGTCGAGCGGCCCTTCGCGATCCGCCTCGCCGCGGTAGAGATAGCTGCCAAGGCGAAGATTGTCGCGCACCGACAGGCGCGGGAACAGGCGGCGGTTCTCCGGCACATAGGCGATGCCGGTGGCCGTGATGCGATGCTGCGCCATGCCGTCGAGCCGCTTGCCGTCGAACGTCACGGTGCCAGAGCGCGGGCGCTCGGCGCCAGCGATGGATTTCAGCAGCGTCGACTTGCCCGCACCGTTGGCGCCGGCGACGCAGACGATCTCGCCCTTCTCGACGTCGATCGACACGGAGGAGATCGCAACCAGCCCCTGATAGGCGGTCGTGATTTCATGCACTTTGAGCATGACGATCTCCCAGATATGCGCTGATCACCTTGGGATCGCGGACCACGTCGGCCGGCTTGCCCTCGACCAGCACCTTGCCGAGGTCGAGCACGATGGCGCGGTCGACCAGCGGCATCACGATCTCCATGACATGCTCGACCATGAGCACGGTGATGCCGGCATCGCGCACCTTGCGCACCAGCGCGACGCCGGTCTGCGCTTCCGTCGGCGTGAGGCCGGTGAGGACTTCATCGAGCAGCAGGAGCTTCGGTTCGGTCGCAAGCGCGCGCGCCACTTCGAGGCGCCGCTTCTCGGCCGGCACGAGGTCGCTTGCGAGCACGCCGGCGCGCGCTGCAAGGCCGGTGAACTCCAGCACCTCATGCGCCTTGCGACGGGCCTCGCGCATCACGGTGTTGCGCACCAGCGCGCCGACGATGACGTTGTCGATGACGGTCATGGTCTCAAAGCTCTTGACGACCTGGAAGGTGCGCCCGACGCCGCGCTGGCAGCGCTCGGCTGCCGGCATGCGCGTGACGTCCTCGCCGTCGAACCAGATCGAGCCTTGCGTCGGCGGCAGGACGCCGGCGATGAGATTGAACAGCGTCGACTTGCCGGCGCCGTTGGGGCCGATCAGCCCGACGATCTCGCCGCGGCCGACCGAGATCGAGACGTCGGAGTTGGCGACGAGGCCGCCAAAGCGCTGCCAGACGCCGCGCGTTTCGAGGAGCGCGGTCATCGTGCGGCTCCCTTGCGCGAGGAGAACAGGCTCACCAGTCCCCGCGGCAGCGCCAGCGAGATCAGGATGATCAGTGAGCCATAGACGATGAGATCGACGCCGCGCCCCGAACCGCCGATATAGGAGCGCGTCAATTCCGTCAGCGGGATCAGGATGATCGCGCCGAGCGCGGGCCCCCAGAGGGTGCCGATCCCGCCCAGCACCGCCGGCAGCGCCATCAGCAGGGAGAACTGGAAGCCCATCACGCTTTCAGGATCTATATAGGAGACGAACTGCGCGTAGAAGCTGCCGCCGACCGCGACGAGAAAGGCCGAGACGGCTGCGGCGCCCATCTTGGAATCGAACACGTCGACGCCCAGACTCTCGGCCGCCTGCGGATTATCCTTCACCGCGCGCCACCAGAAGCCCCATTTGGAATCTTCCAGCCACCAGGTGACGAACCAGGCGACGCAGGCGAGTGCGAGGGCAAAGTAGAAGTAAGGCAGCTTGCTTCGCGTGAACTGGAACTTCAACCAGCTGTCGCCACGCACGGGAATGTCGATGCCGAGCGCCGCGCCCGCCCAATCCCAGTTCTGGATCAACAGCAGCGCAATCTCGGCGATCACGATGGTGGCAATCGCGAAATAGTGGCCGCCGAGGCGGAAACAGGGATAGCCGAGCGCCATCGCGATCGCTGCGGAGATCAATCCGCCGGCGATCATCCCGAACCACGGCAGCACCCCGAACTTCATGAAGAGAAGCGCGGTGGTATAGGCACCCAACCCGAAATAAAGGGCGTGGCCGAGCGAAATCTGTCCGCAATAACCGGAGAGGATATTCCAGCTCTGCGACAACGCTGCGTACATCAGCGTCAGGATCATGATGTTCTGGACGTAGACGTCCTTCACGAACAGCGGCACCAGTGCCGCGATCACCGCCAACACGGCGGCAATGATCAGGTCGCGGCGGCGCCGCGCAGAAAAATTCTTGTCCATCACATCGACCCGAACAGGCCGCGCGGCCGGATGAAGACAACGAGGAGATAGACGGCGTAGATGCCGACTGATTTCAGCGATGGCGGCAGCACCAGCGCCGTCGTCGCCTCGACGAGGCCGACAATGATGCCGCCGGCAAAGGCGCCGAACACGCTGCCGAAGCCGCCGAGCGCCACCGTGACATAGGCGATCAGCGCAAAGGATGCCCCGACATCGGGATAGATGTAGAAGAAGACCGCCATGATGGCACCGGACAAACCGACCAGGGCGGCGCCAAGGCCCCATCCGAGCGCGAACACGCGGTTCTTGTCGATGCCGACCAGCGCGACCGCGCCGGGGTCTTCACGAGTTGCCTCCAGCGCGCGGCCGAAATCGGTGCGGTTGATGAAGAAATAGAGCCCGGCAAACGCCGCGATCGACACCAGAGCGCCAACCAGCTGCGGCGCCGGCAGGAAGATGCCGGCGACCGAGATGGTCTTGCCGCCGAGCCAGGAGTGGGTGACGCTGCGATAGTCCGGCGTGAAGAAGAGCTGGGCCAATCCCCGCATCACGATCGCCAGGCCAAAGGTCGCGAAGATCTGCACCATGCCGGCATTGGCCTTGGCACGCATTGCAAAGCGAACGACCAGGAGATAGATCACGGCCCCGAACACGAACAAGGCCGCAGCAACCAGCGGCGCCGACAGCAAGGGATCGATCGCAAAGAACGTGAACAGGAAGAAGGTCGCATACATCGCGATCATCAGGAACTCGCCATGAGCGAAGTTCACGACGTCCATCAGGCCGAAGATCAAAGCGAGCCCGACGGCGATCAGCCCGTAGAGCAGCCCCATGAGAAGGCCGCTCGCAAGACTTTGGATAATGGTCTCGGCTGTCACAGTGCTTGGTCCCCCACCCTGCCCTGCGGCCTGTCTACTTCATCGGCCAGATCGGTTCGGCCACTGCCGCCTGCGCCGGAAAGATGGTGACGAACTTGCCGCCGACATATTGCAGCAGCACCGGGTCGGCATCGTTGTTCTGGCCCATCTCGTCGAATTTGACGCGCTTCCAGGGCATGATGGTCTGCTCGCCCGGTATGTCGGTTGCAGCCATTGCATCGCGGATCTTCTCGCCGTCGGTCGACTTGGCGCGGTTGATGGCGTCCGCAATCACGATCATTGCCATGAATTGCCGCGAGGTGTTGTCGTTGAGGTCCTTGCCCGACTTCGCCTTGAACAGGTCATTGATCTTGCCGACCATGGGCCGCTTGGCGGCGAGATCGAGCGAGAAGCTGCCGCGGGTGATCGCACCCTCGAGCTTGTCGCCGACAGCATCATAGAGCGCCTTCTCGGAGAAGCCGGCGGCCTGGGCTACGATGTTGTTCGGCTTGTAGCCGAGCTCGGCCATGGTCTTGACCAGGAGAATGCCGTCAGTCGTGTAGCTTGAGGGCATCAGCACGTCGGCATTGGCGGCCTTGAGCTGCTGGACTTCGGCCGACAGCGACGGCGAGTTGGCGCGATACTTGATGTCGGCGACGATCTTGTAGCCGCGCTCGGCTGCGAGCTTGATCTGGGCATTCGCAGAGTCGGTGCCGAAGATCGTGTCCTCGTGGAACAGCGCCAAGGTCTCGATCTTGGTGCCCTTTTTCTTCATCGCATCGAGGAAATCGAACATCCCGGCCGAGAACATCTCGTCATGCGGCGAGGCGCGGAAATAGTACTTCAGACCGCGGCGATGCAGGCTGGGCGAGGAATTGTCCGCCGACAGGAACGGCGTCTGGTAACGCTCGCAGATCTGGCTGACCGTGACCGCGACCGCGCTCTGATAGGAGCCGAGCACCGCGCAGACCTTTTCCTGCGTGATCAGTCGCTCGGCTTCGGCGCGCCCCTTTTGCGGGTCGCCCTGATGGTCGGCGTACACAATGCGGATCTTCGCGCCGCCGAGGCCGGGCAAACCGACGCCCTTTGCCAGTGGAAGGTCGAAGTCTTGATCGTTGTTGATGATATCGACCGCGGTCTCGAACGCCCGTTGCGCATCAACACCCACCTGGGCGCCGGAGCCCGACAACGGATAGGTCGCGCCAATCACCACTTCGGAGGTCTGCGCGCGCGCCACGATCGGCATCAGCGCGGCAGCGGCGGTTGCACCCAGCAACAATTCACGGCGATTCATCGTCATTGCAGCGTCCCCTTGCAAAAATCTGCGGCTATCGATGGAGCGATTGGTGTGTACGGTAAAGCCCGAAGAAGCAGCATATGCTGCCCACTAAATCACGGCCATGTTCTTGTTTTTCAGGTCCGTGACCAGCATCAGGCCCGGCGAATGCGTGATCGCGAACGGCAGCCTGGCGGCGTTGATCACGGACTGCGGCGTGACGCCGCATGCCCAGAACACCGGAATCTCGTCATCGGCGACCGGCACGGGATCGCCGTAGTCGGGCTTGGCAAGGTCCTTGATGCCGATCAGGTGTGGATGGCCGAGATGCACGGGCGCGCCGTGCACGGCTGGATAGCGCGAGGTGATCTGCACCGCGCGGATTGCATCCGCCGGCTTGAACGGACGCATCGACACCACCATGGGACCGGCGAACGGACCTGACTCGCCGCAGGCTATGTTGGTGCGGTACATCGGCACGCGCACATTGTGCTCGATGTGGCGGATCGGCATGCCCTCGTCGAGCAGCGCCTCTTCAAACGAGAACGAGCAGCCCAGCACGAAGGTCACGAGATCGTCGCGCCAGTGTTTCGTGATGTCGGTCGGCTCCTCCACGACCTCGCCGTCGCGCCACACACGGTAGCGCGGCACGTCGGTGCGGATGTCGAGATCGGCGCCCAGTGCCGGAATGAAAGGACTTCCGACATCGGACATGCCGATGATCGGGCACGGCTTGGGATTGAGCTGGCAGAAACGGTGAAAGGCGCTGGCGTATTTCTCGGGCAGGATCGCCAGATTGCCCTGAACGAAGCCGGGGGCGACGCCGGCCGTCGAGCCGACCTCTCCCCCGCGGTAGACGAGCCGGGCCCGACGGCTCGGAAGGGTATCGCTTGTTTCAGTTTGCTGCACTGCCACCAAAACAGTCATTTGATCGACCTGCCTATAATCTCGACAAGGACAGCGAACACCAAGCATGTTATAAAGTCTAATCTTCCTTTCTAATATAGATCGATAAACTTCATTTATCGACCGGAAAAAATCCTCCCAATGCTGGACTTCAGGTCGATCGAAACCTTCCTCTGGGTCGTGAAGCTCGGCAGCTTCCGGGGAGCCGCGGCGCGGCTCAACACCACCCAGCCGGCGATCTCCCAGCGCATCGCCCAGCTCGAGCGCGAGATGGGCGTAAAGCTCCTCAACCGCGATCATCGTATCGCATCGCCGACGCCGAGCGGACGGCAGATGATGGTCTATGCGGAGAAGCTGATCGGCCTGCGCGCGGCGATGATGGCCGAGATCGGCAACGCGTCCGCGATGCGCGGCGTGATGCGGCTCGGCGTCGCCGAGACCATCGTGCACACCTGGCTGCCGCGGCTCGTCAAGAGCGTGAACGAGATCTATCCGAACCTGTCGCTGGAGATCGAGGTCGACATCACGCCGAACCTCGCAGCGCGCCTCTTGGCGCAGGAAATCGAGCTGGCCTTCGTGGTCGGGCCGCTATCGGCTGCCGGCGTGCACAATCGCATGCTCTCCGACTATCCGATCGGCTTTCTCGCAAGCCCTTCGCTCGGGCTCGGCCACGGTCCCGTCACCCGGCAGGACCTCGCGCGCTTTCCGATCATCACCTTCCCGCGCAAGACCAAACCCTACGAGGTCGTGCGCGAGGTGTTCGACCGGCCCGAATTGCCGCCGATCCGGCTGCACGCGAGCGCATCGCTTGCGACCGTCATCCACATGGCCGTCGAGGGACTCGGCATCGCCGTGATACCTGCAGCGATCGTCGAGAAAGAACTCGCCGACGGACGGTTGCAACTGCTCGATACCGACCTGAACATCACGCCGCTGACCTTCACGGCAAGCTGGCTCGCCTCGCCCGATGTCATCGCCGTCGAGCGTGTCGCAGATCTCGCGCAGCAGATCGCGCAGAAGAGCCTCGCGGTTGACGCGGAGATGACGGCGCGTCATTGAAAGTGGGCCGGACGAGAATGGAACGAACGCATGAGCCGAGCCGCCACCAATCTACAAATCGATTCCGCGCGCCTCTGGGGCTCCATCCACGAGACCGCGCAATTCGGCGCGACGCAGAAGGGCGGCGTGCGGCGGCTGACGCTGAGCACCGAGGACAAGCAGGTGCGCGACTGGTTCCGCAAGGCATGCGAGGACGCAGGGCTCGAGGTGCACGTCGACACGCTGGGCTCGATGTTCGGATTGCGGAAGGGCCGCGACATGTCGAAATTGCCCGTCGGCATCGGCTCGCATCTCGATACGCAGCCGACCGGCGGCAAGTATGACGGCATTCTGGGAACGCTCGGCGCGCTGGAGGTGATCCGCACGCTGAACGACGCCGGCATCGAGACCGAGGCGCCGATCTGCGTCGTCAACTGGACCAACGAGGAAGGCTCGCGCTTTGCGCCGGCCATGATGGCCTCTGCCGCCTATGTCGGCGATTTCACCACCGACGATATCCTGTCGCGAAAGGATGCCGAGGGCGTCACGGTGGGCCACGCGCTGGATACGATCGGCTACCGCGGCGACAAGCCGGTCGGCTTCCAGAAGCTCGGCTGCTTCGTCGAGCTTCATATCGAGCAGGGACCGATCCTGGAGGCGGAAGCCAAGACCATCGGCGTCGTCGACTCGGGCCAGGGCGTGTTGTGGTACGACGGTCATATCACCGGCTTCGAAAGCCATGCCGGCTCGACACCGATGCCGCTGCGTCGCGACGCATTGGCGACGCTCTCGGAGATCGTGCTGGCGATGGAGACCATCGCGAAGAAGCACGGACCGAAAGCGGTCGGCACGATTGGCGAGGCCGTGATCGCAAATCCGTCGCGCAACGTCATCCCCGGCGAGATCGCCTTCACGGTTGATTGCCGCAGCGCGGATGCCGCGATCATGGACGCGCTCGATCGCGACCTGCGTGCGGCGATTGCCGAGATCGCCGCGCGCCGCAAGGTCGAGGTGAAGCTTGATCTGGTCTGGCGCAAGGCGCCGGCGCATTTCGACCCCAAGCTGATTGCGGCCGTCGAGAATGCCACCAATACGCTCGGCTATTCCAGCCGCCGCATCACCTCCGGCGCCGGTCACGATGCCTGCAACCTCAACACCGTGATGCCGGCGGCGATGGTGTTCGTGCCCTGCAAGGATGGCATCAGCCACAACGAGCTGGAGGATGCCACGCAGGTAGACTGCACCGCGGGGACCAACGTGCTGATGCACACCGTGCTGGCGATTGCGGGCGTGGCGCCCTGAGGAGAGAATGCGCGGAGTTTTCGCGTCAGGACGCGTTGAATACGGCCTTCCACTGCGGCTTGAGATATTTCGCGAAAACGGTTGCGGGCACAGCTAGCCGGAAATCGCCCAACACATGCGGCCATGCCTGGCCTGCGCCGTACAGCAGCACGATTCCATTGGCAGCCATCTCCCCCTTGGCGTAGGTCAGCGCATAGGCCTTGAGCTTGTCAGGGTCTGCAGCAATACCATTCCCGGCAACATCAGTATCCGGCCCGGGTTGCTGACCGCTGCGCTGCGTATAGGTTCTGGCCCAGGCCTTAGCAGCCGCATCAGCGATCGCCATCAGCGCATCGCGGACCTGTTCCGGCTGGAATAGCGCATCGATCGGCACTGCGCGGTCGGCTTTCTTGTCCCAGACAAGGGTCTGGAATGCCTGATTGGGATGGGCGCCGCCGGTGTCTGCATTGGTCTCGGCTGAAAGGCTGAGCACGGCGTCGCTTTCGAAGGTCACGCGCCAGTTGGTGTCGATGCTGTAGGGATGGAAACTCGGGTTTCCTTCCCTGTCGTCCTTGGCGTCGCTCTTGGCCTGGTCGGCGTCGACTTTGTACAGCGCCAGGATCCTGAGCTTCAGCGCTGCGATCGCCACGGCGCTCGCGGGTATCCGCAGATGCAGCTCATAAAGTGGTGATTTTTCTCTCGTCTCATAGTCAGCGCCAAGCGCGGGCGCCGCTGCCAGCGCCAGGCAGACAACGGCTGCGGCAAACGACTTCATATTCGAAATCTCCGGAGAAAACGGGTATCGCGCGATGAAGCCGCTCGGATGGTCAACTGCAGGTGGTGTTCATGTTGGTGCAGACCGCCGTGGTCCAGCCCGTGCCCTTCTTGACATGAACCTTGAGAAATTCACCCCAGCAACCCAACATGTCGACACGCTGATCGCCGGCGGCATGAGGATCAACCAGGCCGCTTCTGATGTCGTGGTTGAGATAGACTGCACCGCCATTTTGCATGCCGCTGACGCCCACCACGCTTTTGTGCAAATATCCCTTGCCCTGGAATACGACCTTGCCTCCGGGCGGCTGATCGGCGTCGATCAGGCTGGCGCGGTCGATCTCGTACCAGTCGCCGAACTGGCCGGTGACATGCACGCCGATCCAGCCGTCACTCGTAGTGTTCTTCAGCGACGCGATGGCAGTTCCTCCCGGAGTTGCCCTTACGTTGGTGCCCTTGGGGTCGGCATCGGTAATGTCGACGTTCACATTGCAGGCCTGCTTCTCCGCGGTCTGGGCCAGGCAGACCGTGGTCGACGTCAGCGCCAGAAACAGGACGAAGACAGCGGGACTTTTCATCTGAATTTCACGGTTGGATTTGGGTGAGAGTTGCGCCGCGGCTTGGTTACTCTGTCGAAGCCCGTCGATCTCGGGTTCGAGGGACGCCGAAAAAAATCGGACGAAGCAATCGTAGGGTGGGTTGCGTAACCCACCGCTTCCCCCGTCGCGCGGAAAGCAAAGAGGTGGGTTACGCTTCGCTAACCCACCCTACGCACCGAGGCCTAATCCACCATCTCCGCGACCGCCTTGCCGCAGGCGGTCGTGTCGGCGTTGCCGCCGAGGTCTTTCGTGCGCAGCGTGCGTTCGGCGAGCGTGCGCTCGATGGCGTCGACGATCGACTTGCCGGCTTCCTTCTCGCCGAGATGCTCGAACATCATCGCGCCGGACCAGATCATGCCGATCGGGTTGGCGATGCCCTGCCCCGCGATATCGGGCGCCGAACCGTGCACGGGCTCGAACACCGACGGGAAATTGCGCTCGGGATTGATGTTGCCCGACGGTGCGATGCCGATGGTGCCGGTGCAGGCTGGGCCGAGATCGGAGAGGATGTCGCCGAACAGGTTGGAGCCGACCACGACGTCGAACCAGTCCGGATGCAGCACGAAGTTCGCCGTCAGGATGTCGATGTGGTACTTGTCCCACTTCACGCCTGGATAGTTCTTCGCCATCGCCTCCACGCGCTCGTCCCAATAGGGCATGGTGATCGAGATGCCGTTGGACTTCGTCGCCGAAGTCAGGTGCTTCTTCGGTCGCGACTGCGCGAGTTCGAAGGCGAATTTCAGGATGCGGTCGACGCCGACGCGGGTCATCACGGTCTGCTGCGTAACGAATTCACGGTCGGTGTCCGGGAACATGCGGCCGCCGACGGATGAATACTCGCCTTCGGTGTTCTCGCGCACCACCCAGAAATCGATATCGCCGGGCTTGCGGTTCGCGAGCGGTGACGGCACGCCGGGCATGAGCCGGACCGGGCGCAGGTTCACATACTGGTCGAACTCGCGGCGGAACTTGATCAGCGAACCCCACAGCGAGACGTGATCCGGAATTTTCGCCGGCCAGCCGACCGCGCCGAAGTAGATCGCATCATGCTTGCCGATCTTCTCCTTCCAATCGTCAGGCATCATCTGGCCGTGCTTCTCGTAATAGTCGTAGGACGAGAAGTCGAAATGGTCGAACTGCACGGAGACGCCGTGCTTCTTCGCGGCAGCCTCCAGCACGCGCAGCCCCTCCGGCATCACTTCCTTGCCGATGCCGTCGCCGGGGATCACTGCGATCCGGTATTGTTTCTTGCTCATCGAAAATGTCCTGGAAGTTGTCTTGACTTGATCTGGCCGGGCTGACCATGAGCCGTGGTTGCTGGCCCTGCAATGGACCAAACTCGTCGGCAGTGCAACGCTGCACTGCAATGTTGACGATGGCGCGGGCGACCGCCTACTGATTTCATCCTCTTCCCCGAGGTCAGCGAGAATCCCAATGGACCTGCATCTGCGTGGCAAGCGCGTCCTGATCACCGGCGCGTCCAAAGGCATCGGCGCGGCCGCAGCTGAAGCGTTCGCCGAGGAAGGATGCCACCTCCTGCTCGCCGCCCGCAGCAGCGACCAACTCAAGGCGCTGGCTGACCGTTTGCGCTCGGCGCATCAGATCGACGCGGCAACGAGCGTCGTGGACCTGCGTAAGGCCGAGGACGTCGCGCGGCTCGCCAAGGATGCCGCCGAGATCGACATCCTCGTCAACAATGCCGGCGACATTCCCGGCGGCTCCATCGACAAGATCGACGAAGCGACCTGGCGTCACGCCTGGGAATTGAAAGTGTTCGGCTACATCAATCTCACGCGCATGATCTACGCGCAGATGAAGACGCGCGGCGGCGGCGTGATCGTCAACGACATCGGCGCGGCCGGCGAGAAGTTCGACGCCAACTACATCTGCGGCAGCGCCGGCAATGCGGCGCTGATGGCCTTTACCCGCGCGCTCGGGGGCAAGAGCCTCGCCGACAACATCCGCGTGGTCGGCATCAATCCTGGCCCGGTCGGCACCGATCGCCACGTCACGCTGCTCAAGACCCGCGCCAAGCACCAATTCGGCGACGAGACCCGCTACAAGGAATTCCAGAAGGGCCTGCCGCTGGGCCGGCCCGCGCATGCGCGCGAGATCGGCGACCTGATGGCGTTTCTGGCCTCGGAACGCTCCGGCTATACGTCGGGGGTCATCTATACGGTGGATGGCGGGATCAGCGCGGGTTGGGGCTAGAGTCTATCCTCGTTGTTGCGCGCGAACCAACAACCGGTCATTCCGGGGCGCCCGAAGGGCGAACCCGGAATTTAGAGATTCCGGGTTCGATGCTTCGCATCACCCCGGAATGACGATAAGGAGCAAGATAATTGACTCAGGACCTGATCCACGAAACCGCATGTGCCGTCGTCGACAAGCTGCGCGCCGGCGACGTCACGCCGCTTGATCTTCTCGACGTCCTGGAGAAACGCATCGCGGAGGTCGACGGCAAGGTCAACGCGCTTCCCACGCTGTGCTTCGATCGCGCACGGACTGGTGCCAAGGCTCTGATGCAAAAACCGATCACCGAGCGCGGACTGCTCGCGGGCCTGCCGGTGCCGATCAAGGACCTGACGGATGTTGCCGGCGTGTTGAACACGCAGGGCTCGCCGATCTTCAAGGACAATATTTCGGCGCGATCGGACCTCCTCGTCGAACATCTCGAAGGCAATGGCGCGGTCGTCTACGCAAAATCCAATACACCGGAATTCGGCGCCGGCGCCAACACGTTCAACGAGGTATTCGGCGCGACGCTCAATCCCTGGGATACATCGAAATCAGCGGCCGGCTCCTCCGGCGGCGCGGCAGCGGCGCTTGCAACCGGCATGGCGTGGCTCGCGCATGGCTCCGACATGGGCGGCAGCCTGCGCAGTCCTGCCAGCTTCTGCGGCATCGTCGGCATGCGGCCGAGCATCGGCCGTGTCGCCCATACGCCCACGGCCGGCGTCGACCGCAATCTCGGACAACAGGGACCGATGGCGCGCAACGTCGAGGATCTCGCGCTGCTGCTCGACGCCATGAGCGGCGATTATGCGGCCGATCCGCTGTCGCTGCCTGCACCGGCAGTCTCGTTCCTCTCCGCCGCCCGCTCGGGCAAGAAGCCGAAGCGCATCGCCTATTCGCCCGACCTCGGCATCACGCCCGTCGACCCCGAGGTCAAGGCGATCACGCGGAAGGCGGCAGAGCGTTTTGCGGAAGCCGGCGTGATCGTGGAAGAGGCGCATCCGAATTGGCGCGAGGCGCATGAATGCTTCCACGTGCTGCGCGCGCTCGACTTCGCGATGACCAAGGCAAAGCTCCTGCGCGAGAAGCGCGATCTGCTGAAGCCCGAGGTGATCTGGAATATCGAGGAAGGGCTCCGCCTCACGGTGGACCAGATCGCGCGCGCCGAGGCGCAGCGCCTTGCGATGACGGCGCGTGCTGTCGAGTTCTTCAAAACCTACGACCTTCTGCTCACACCCACGACGATCGTGCCGCCCTTCCCGATCGAGAACCGCTATGTCGCCGAATGTGCTGGCAAGCGGTTTGACAATTACATCGAGTGGCTCGGGATCGTCTACGCCATCACCCTCGCCTGCTGCCCGTCGCTATCGCTGCCCTGCGGCTTCACAGAGTCGGGATTGCCGGTCGGCGTACAGGTCGTCGGCGCGCCGCGCAGCGATGCCCAAATCATCGCGGGCGCCAAGGTGCTGGAGGATATTCTGGGTCTGCGCGGCACGACGCCAATCGATCCGAAGGTGAAGAGGTAACTTCTTTCGTTCCCCGGACGCAGCGCAGCGCTGCTTCACCGGTGCGCTGCAGAGCCGGGCCCATCCCTCAACGATCCATCGTGCGTCCCCCGGGTCCCGGCTCTGCGGCGCAGCGCTAACGCGCTGCACCTTGTCCGGGACACAAGAGAGGGTCACCTCGCCGTCCCCGCCTCCAGGCTCCGGCTGTAGCGCGACATGGCGAAACAGAAGGCGAAATAGATCGCAGCGATGAAGATGTAGACTTCGACCGAGAACTGCTGCCAGGCGGGATCGATGATCGCGGTCTTGGCTGTCGTGAGCAGGTCGAAGATGCCAATGATCAGGACGAGGCTGGTATCCTTGAAGAAGGCGATGAAGGTGTTGACCAGCGGCGGGATGACGTGACGGATCGCCTGCGGCAGGATGATCAGCCGCTGCTTGCGCCAGTAGGACAGTCCCAGGGCATCAGCGGCCTCATATTGCCCGCGCGGCACGGCCTGCAGACCGCCGCGGATCACTTCGGCGAGATATGCGCCGGCGAACAGGATGATCGCGATCTGCGCGCGGAGCAGCTTGTCGATATTGAAGCCCCCCGGCATGAACAGCGGAAACATGACGCTCGCCATGAACAACAGGCTCACCAGCGGCACGCCTCGGATGAGTTCGACATAGAGCACGCAGAGCGAACGGATCGCCGGCAGTTTCGAGCGCCGACCGAGCGCCACCAGGATGCCGAGCGGAAAGCCGAAGGCGAGGCCGAAGGTCGCCAGGATCAGCGTCACCGGCAATCCGCCCCAACGGTCCTGCGAGACGAAGGACAGCCCGAGCACGCCACCCCACATCAGCACGCTGATTACGGCCAGAACGGCGATCCAGACATAGACGAGCTCGCGCCGCCACCACGCGCGGCGGCTCGAGACGTAGAACAGCGCAATGAAGAGCAGGACCGCGAGCGCCGGCCGCCACTGCTCGTCGAACGGATAAGTGCCGAACAGGATGAAACGATACTTTTCGGGAATGACGGCCCAGCAGGCACCTGCCCCACGTGCCGCGCGACAGGCGCTCGAATCGTTCGGAGGTGTCAGCCAGACCGCGTTCGCAATACCCCATTGCACGAAGCTGACCACGCCCTTGGCGAGCACTGCAAAGAGCACGAGCGTGATGATCCCATTCGGGATCGACGAAAACAGGTTGGCGCGCAGCCAGCGCAGCACGCGATTGCCGGATTGCGGGCGGCGCATGGCGCGCGGCGATTCCGGAATGTCGGTGACCGCGGTCATTGTCAGCGCTCCACCAGCGCAATCCGCGCATTGTACCAGTTCATGAAGAAGCTGATCGACAGGCTGATGGTCAAAAACACCGCCATGATCAGCGCGATCGCTTCGATCGCCTGCCCGGTCTGGTTCAGCGTGGTATTGGCGACAGATACCACGTCCTGGTAGCCGATCGCGACAGCGAGCGAGGAGTTCTTGGTGAGGTTCAGATACTGGCTCGTCATCGGCGGCACGATCACGCGCAGCGCCTGCGGCAGGATGATCTGCCGCAGCATGAAGCTGCGGCGCAGGCCGAGCGCATTGGCGGCGTCCCACTGCCCCCGCGGGACCGACTGAATGCCGCTGCGCACGATCTCGGCAATGAATGCCGACGTGTAGGTGACGAGCGCGATCAGCAGCGCAAAATATTCTGGCGCGAGCGTCAACCCGCCGACGAAATTGAACCCACGCAGCTCGGGCCATGCGATGGTCCAGTGCACATCGAGCCACCACGACACCAGCGCCGGCAGTACGACGATGAGGCCGAGCGCAAACGGCCAGGCGGGTCGCGGCTTGCCGTCGCGCATCTGCTGCGCGATCATGACTCGCCTTATGAGGTAGAACAGGACTGCGCCCATAAGGGCGGTGCCGAGCACCCAAAGTTGCCCCTCGCCGATCGGTATCGACGGCAGGATCAGGCCGCGATTGGACAGGAAGATGCCCTCGATCGGCCGCCATGCGGCGCGCGCGGCGGGCAGCGCCTGCATCAGCACGTACCAGAATAGAAGTTGCAGCAGCAGCGGAATGTCGCGCAGCACCTCGACATAGACGGCGGCGAGCCGCGATAGAAGCCAGTTGGCCGACAGCCGCGAAATCCCGATCAGCGTTCCCAGCAGGGTCGCGAGCACGATGCCGATGACGGCGACGCGCAAGGTGTTGGCGATGCCGACGACGAACGCCCAGAAATACGTGTCCTTCGGGCTGTAGGCGAGCAGGCTGTCGGCGATCGGCATGCCGGCTTCGCGGCCTAGGAACGCAAAGCCGGTCGAGATGCGGCGCGCCGAGAGATTGTGAACGGTATTGGACCAGAGGAAGACGATGATGGCGAGGGCAATGCCGACGACGAGGATCTGCCACAACAGCCCCTTGAGCTGCGGGCCTCCCAGAGCGAGCGAGAATGTCCGACGCGGCGGCGGTCTGGGGCTATCAGTCGTCACAGCACAAAAATCCTCAAAGCGCTTCGAAAGCAGCGATTTCCGGCCATGCGCTTCCTCGGCGCGCATCAACTGTTGCACCAAACTAAGAGATATGCAACAAATGTTTCATGGCCGAGCCGGCGAAATCCTCACCCCTGAGCGAACTCTGCAGCGCACTGCCATCGCTCCCGATGCGGCTGCAGGAGGTCGGGCGGTTTGTCGCGGCCAACGACTACGACGCCACCACGCGCTCAATGCGCGATCTCGCGGCCGAAGCCGGCGCTGACCCTGCCGCGTTCACGCGGCTTGCCAAGGCGATCGGCTATTCCGGCTGGGACGCGCTGCGCGCGGCGCTGACGGAAGCGCGACGCCCGTCGCAGGCATCGCCCTTCTCGGGTCGCGCCAAAGGACGCCGCCACGGTCCGGATTCCGACGTTGCGCTGATCACCGACAAGCTCGAAGCGGAGGCCGCCGGTCTGCCGCGGATCTCGGCCTCCTCCGTGGCCGATGCCGCAAAGGCCCTGTACAGCGCAAAGCGCATCTGGATTGCCGGCTTCCGAAGCTGCCGCAGCGTCGCGGAGCTCCTGAACTATGAGCTGCGGCTGTTTCGCCCCGGTGAGGTGCAGATCGTCGGCGGCTCTGGTCCTGACGATCTCGACCTCGGCGCCTTCCGTGCCGACGAGGCGGTCGTGGTGATCGGCTTCACGCCTTACACAGGCGCAAGCGTTCGTGTTGCTCAGGCTACCTATCGCGCCGGCGCGACGCTGATCTCGATCGCGGACAGCGTTGCCGCACCAATGGCCGAGGGCGCGGACCACGTGCTGCTGTTTGAAGCTGCGTCCTCGCCCGGATTCTTCCCGAGCCTCACCGGCGCGATCGCGATCGCGCAGTCGCTCGCCGCGGTGACGTTCTCGCTCGGCGGCGCGGCGGCGAAGAAGCGCCTCCAGGACACCGAGGCGCGATTGACTGCGACCTCCATCTACGTATCAGAGAAAGGTTGACCCATGAGCACCCGTACGAGCCGCGTGCTGCACCGTTCCTTGCGCGAGACACCGCCGAAGGCAATCGGCGGCGAAGGCGTTTACCTCTTCGCCGAGGATGGACGCCGCGTGCTCGACGCCTCCGGAGGCGCGGCCGTCTCCTGCCTCGGCCATCAGCATCCGCGCGTGATTGCGGCGCTGGCGAAGCAGGCCTCGACGCTGGCCTATGCCCACACCGCGTTCTTCTCCTCCGAGGCGGCGGAGCGGCTTGCCGAAACGCTGGTCGGCCAAGAGCCCGGCGGTCTCGCCTACGCCTATTTCGTCAGCGGCGGTTCGGAGGCGATCGAAGCCAGCATCAAGCTCGCGCGGCAATACTTCATCGAGCGCGGCGAGCCGCAGCGGCGGCACTTCATCGCGCGGCGCCAGAGCTATCACGGCAATACGCTCGGCGCGCTCGCCGCCGGCGGCAACGCCTGGCGCCGCGAGCCCTACGCGCCGCTGCTGTCCGGCGCTTTCAGCCATGTGACGCCGGCCTTTGCGTATCACGAGAAGCACGACACTGAATCGGATGCCGCGTTCGTGGCGCGGCTCGCAGCCGAGCTCGAGGCCGAGTTCCAGCGGCTCGGTCCCGACACCGTCGCAGCGTTTCTCGCCGAGCCGGTGGTCGGCGCCACCGCCGGTGCCGTCACTGCGCCCGACGGCTACTTCAAGGCAGTGCGCGAGATCTGCGATCGCCATGGCGCGCTGCTCATCCTCGACGAGGTGATGTGCGGCATGGGCCGCACCGGTACCACGCATGCCTGGCAGCAGGAAGGCATCGCGCCCGACATCCAGGCGATCGCCAAGGGTCTTGGCGGCGGCTACCAGCCGATCGGCGCGATGCTCGCAAGCGGCAGGATCATCGACACCATCCGCGCCGGCAGCGGTGCGTTCCAGCACGGCCACACTTATCTCGCCCATCCCCTCGCCTGCGCGGCGGCACTTGCCGTGCAAGAGGTGATCCGCGAAGACGCCCTCCTCGATCGCATCAAGGAACGCGGGCGTCAGCTCGAGCAGCGGCTGACCGAGCGTTTCGGCAATCACCGCCATGTCGGCGACATCAGGGGCCGCGGCCTGTTCTGGGCGATCGAGCTCGTTGCCGATCGCGCGACGCGGACCTCCTTCGATCCCGCGCTCAAGCTGCACCAGAAGATCAAGGCGGCTGCCTTCGCCGAGGGGCTTGGCTGCTATCCCGGCGGCGGCACCGTCGATGGCGTCCGCGGCGACCACGTGCTGCTGGCGCCGCCTTACATCGCCTCGGCGGACGAGATTGACCTGATTGTCGACAGGCTCGGCACGGCCGTCGACAACGTGTTGCGTAGTGTCAATCATTGAGGGGAGAGTAGCATGATGAGGAACGTGATTATCGCGGCAGGCTTGCTCGCGGCTTCGAGCAGCGCGACGTCGGCTGCGACGCTGGACACGGTGAAGAGCCGCGGCACGCTGGTGTGCGGCGTCAGCACCGGCTTTGCCGGATTCTCCGCACCGGACTCGCAGGGCAATTTCAAGGGCCTCGACGTCGACTACTGCCGCGCGCTCGCCGCCGGCGTGTTAGGGGATCCCAACAAGGTGCGCTATGTCGCGCTGACCGCGCAGAACCGTTTCACCGCGCTGCAATCGGGCGAAATCGACGTGCTCTACCGCAACTCGACGCAGACCTATCTGCGCGGCACGACGCTGGGCCTGCGGCAGGGACCGATCAACTTCTACGACGGCCAGGGCTTCGTCGTGAAGAAGGACCTCGGCGTGAAGGAGCTGAAGGATCTGAAGGGCGCCACCGTCTGCGTCGCGCAGGGCACCACGCATGAGGTGACGCTCGGTGACTACGGCCGCGCGAACGGCATCGACTGGAAGCCCCTGGTGTTCGACCGCGTCGACACCATGTACCAGACCTTCTTCGGTGGCCGTTGCGATGCCATGACCCAGGATGCTTCGGCACTCGCCGGCGCGGTGACCACGGCTGCACCGAATCCGGCCGATTACGTCGTGCTGCCGCAGACCATCAGCAAGGAGCCGCTCGGACCCTTCACCCGCAACGGCGACGAGGTCTGGAGCGACATCATCACCTGGCTGCATTACGGGCTGATCGAGGCAGAAGAGCTCGGCGTAACGCAAGCCAATGTGGAGGAGATGGCGAAGTCGCAGACGCCCGCGGTGCAGCGGCTGTTGGGCGCCTCCGGCGATCTCGGCTCGCGGCTTGGGCTCGACAACAAGTGGCTGGTCACGGCGATCAAGGCAACCGGCAATTACGGCGAGATCTACGAGCGCAACGTCGGCAAAGGCAGCCCGCTGAAGCTCGAGCGCGGCCTCAACGGCCTCTGGGAAAAAGGCGGCTTGATGTACGCCATTCCGTTCAAGTAAACGGTTTCAGTATAAGCAACCCGTGCCCCGGACGCGCAGCAGCGTGTAACGCTGCTGCGCAGAGCCGGGACCCAGGGGCCCAAATGGACCCCGGCTCAGCAGCGCAACACTCCGCGTTGCGCTGCGTCCGGGGCACGAGACCCTGCCAGGCAGCCACGTTCGATGATGACGCCCCCTCGCATCACACTGATCCACGCGCTCAAGCATTCCATCGCGCCGATCGAGTCGGCGTTCGCGCGCCTGTGGCCGGAAGCCCGGCTCATGAACCTGCTCGACGACAGCCTTTCGGCGGATCTGGCGCGCGACGGCGCGCTGACGGATGCGATGACCGGCCGCTTTCTCGCGCTCGGGGATTATGCCGTCGCGACCGGGGCAGATGCGATCCTGTTCACCTGTTCCGCCTTTGGACCCTGCATCGAGGCGGTTGCGCGCGCGCATGCGCCGATGCCGGTCCTGAAACCGAATGAGGCGATGATCGAGCAGGCGGTGAAGATGGGCCGGAAAATAGGCCTGCTCTCGACCTTCCCACCGACGCTGCAATCGATGCCGCCGGAGTTTCCGGCCTCCATCGAGATCGTTCCGAAGCTTGCCGAAGGCGCGCTCGCGGCGCTCGACCGCGGCGACCGCGCAGCACATGATCGCCTGATTGCGGAGGCCTCAAAAGACCTGCGCGATTGCGATGTGATCGCGCTCGCCCAGTTCAGCATTGCGGCCACGGCGCCGCTCGTTGAGGATGCCGCCGGCAAGCCAGTGGTGACGACGCCTGATAGCGCCGTGCTGAAACTGGCAAAGCTGTTGTCGGTGAAGCGCTAGTCCGCTTTCCCGCGACGGCGGGCTTCCTTGATAGCGGCATCCAGCGCGAGCTTGGTCTCGGCCACGAAATCCTCGACCAGTTCCTCACGTGTCGTGTGCGCGGCCTCGCCGGTGAACAGCCCCTGCTCGGCCAACATCACCACACCGTGCAATGCCGCCCAGATCTTCAGCGCATGCCGCTCGCGCAGATAGCCGACGGCAGGCGCTTCCAACGCGTCGAGCACCAGCGCGAACGTTTCGTTGGTCGCGGCGTGCAACTCACTGCCCTTGTCAGCGCACGAGACCGTACGCGAGGCGAACATCAGCCGGTAAACGCCGTTGCGGCGCAGGCCGAATTCCAGCGTGGCCTGTGCCAGCCGCGAGAGTTTCGACTGCTTCGACGGTATTGCCATGGCCTCGCGCAGCTTGGCCGTGAATTGCCGAAAGGCCTCCGCCGTCACCGCGGCGAGCAGCGCCTCGCGGTCGGCGAAATGACGATACGGCGCCGGCTGGGAGACGCCGAGTTCCTTCGCCAGCGCCTTGATGCTGATCGCCTCCGCCCCGCCCTGCTCCGCCTCGCGCAAGGCGGCCTTGATCAGGGCGTCGCGAAGATCACCATGGTGATAGGCGTTTTGCGGCTTGCGGGCGAGTTGTGTCGGCATGTTGAGCGAAAACCTATAAGTTTGCGCTTGACAGGGGAAGCCCGTCCGCAATGTAATATACTATAACTTAATTCGCAGGAACCACTGCGGAGAAGAATCAATTGAGGAACGCGCCCGGCCCCTTAAGGGGCCCGCATGCGCACGACCGAGGGAGCTTAAATGGCAGAACGACTGAGAGTTCAGGTCGATCCCGACAAGTGCCAGGGCCATGCCCGCTGCAAGGCGCTGGCGCCGGAACTGTTCGAGCTCGACGAATACGGCAATGCGCATCAGATCGGCGACGGCACCGTGCCAGCCGGCCTGGAAGACAAGGCCTGGCTCGCCAAATCCAACTGTCCGGAAATCGCGATTGAAGTGACCGAGGAATAGCGCGCCGCGCGTTCCTGCGTTCTTCCGTGAACACAAGCCCCCGAGGATCCAGAGATGTCCGACGTCAGCCAACCCGCCGCCCATCCGCCCGTCACCGATTGGCTCCACGATTTCGATCACACCGATCCGCGCTGGACGGAAGACCCCTTCCCGATCTGGGACCAGATGCGTGCCGCAAGTCCCGTCGTACACACCGAGCGCTTTCTCGGTTGCTATCTGCCGACGACCTACGAGGCAGTGCGGCAGATCGCCAACGACAGCGAAAGCTTCTCCTCGCGCCGCATCATCGTTCGCGACGAGCGGCCCGAAGTCGCCAAGAACGCGGCGCCGCCGATCACCTCGGATCCGCCCGACCACAAGCCGGCCAAGCAGTTGCTGCTGCCGCCGTTCACGCCGGATGCGATGAAGAAGCTCGAGCCGCGCGTCCGCGCCATCTGCAACGAGCTGATCGACGAATTCATCGCCGACGGCAAGGTCGACGCCGCCGCGAGCTACACCAAGCACATCCCGGTGCGCGCGATCGCCCACATGCTCGGCATCCCCGAGAGCGACGGCGACCTCTTCATCAAATGGATCCACATGATCCTCGAGCTGAGCATCAAGAACGAGATGATGCTGAAGCAGGCGGCCGACGAGATGACCAACTATTTCGCCGGCCATGTCGAAGCGCGCAAGGCGAAGCCGGGCGACGACCTGATCTCCTATCTGCTCAACGCCCGTGACAAGAACGGGCAGCCGCTCGAGGACTCCCACATCTACGGCTCCCTGCGGCTCCTCCTGATCGCTGGCATCGACACCACCTGGAGCGCGATCGGCTCCTCGCTCTGGCACCTCGCGAAGACGCCTGCGGACCGTGAGCGCCTGATCGCCGAGCCCGAGTTGATACCGATCGCGGTCGAGGAGCTCCTGCGCGCCTATTCGCCGGTGACGATGGCGCGCGAGGTGATCAAGGAGACGACCATTTCCGGCTGCCCGGTCAAGCCGGGCAACATGGTGCTGCTCTCCTTTCCCGCTGCCAACCGCGACCCCAAAATGTTCCCCGATGCCGACAAGGTCGTGCTCGATCGCCGGGAGAACCGCCATGCCGCCTTCGGCCTCGGCATTCACCGCTGCGTCGGTTCCAACCTCGCGCGGATGGAGATGCAGGTGGCAATTGAAGAGTGGTTGAAGCGAATCCCGGACTTCCGGCTCGACCCGGAGGGCATCGTGACCTGGTCGCAGGGGACCGTGCGCGGTCCCCGCCAGTTGCCATTTCTGCTCGGAAAGGCCATGTAGCAGACGGCAAAAGTTCTGGGAGGCCGGTGATGACAGACCAAGCAATCAAGCCGGCCTCCGAGCACTTCGACATTGCCGACGCCCAACGCCGCATCAAGGCGATCTTCATCGGCTCGATCGGCAATCTCGTCGAATGGTATGATTTCTACGCCTATACGGCGTTCGCGCTGTATTTCGCCCCTGCCTTCTTCCCTGGCAACGATCCTGTCGTCCAGCAACTGAACGTCGCCGTCGTGTTCGCGGCGACCTTCCTGATGCGCCCCTTGGGCGGCTGGTTCTTCGGCTATCTCGCCGATCATTTCGGGCGCCGGATCTCGCTGACGCTTTCCGTCGTTTTCATGTGCTTCGGCTCGCTGATCATCGCGGTGACGCCGACCTATGCCTCGATCGGCCTTGCCGCCCCGGCCATCCTGGCCGTCGCGCGCGTGATCGAGGGCTTAAGCCTCGGCGGAGAATATGGCGCCAGCGCCACCTATTTGAGCGAGGTCGCAGATCCCAGGCATCGCGGCTTCTATTCGAGCTTTCAGTACGTCACCCTGATCGGCGGGCAGCTCACCGCGATCATCGTGCTGCTGCTCCTGCAAAAGGTGTTCCTCACGCCCGACGAACTGAAGGCCTGGGGCTGGCGTATTCCGTTTGCGATCGGTGCGGGGCTTGCGATCTTCGCCGCGGTAATGCGGCGCGGCCTGCACGAGACCGAGGCGTTCGAGGAAGCCAAGAAGGTGGTGAAGCCGACCGGCTCCATCGCAAACCTTCTGAAATATCCGCGGGAGCTGTTGCTGGTGGTGGGGCTGACCGCCGGCGGTACGGCCGCGTTCTACACCTTCACCACCTACATGCAGACCTTCGTCAAACTCTCGGTCGGGCTCACCGAAGACCAGACCACCTTCGTGATCTTCGGCACGCTGATCTTCGCGACCATCCTGCAACCGATCTATGGTGCGATCTCCGACAAGATCGGACGCAAGCCGCTGCTGATCTTCTTCGGCGTCGCCGGCACGCTCGCAACCGTCCCGCTGCTGATGACGCTGAAGGAGACGAAATCGCCCTTCATGGCGTTCGTGCTGATCTGCTGCGCCTGGCTGTTCGTTGCCGGTTACACCTCGATCAACGCGGTGGTGAAGGCCGAGCTGTTTCCGACCAACGTACGCGCGCTCGGCGTGGGACTTCCCTATGCGATCACGGTGTCCCTGTTCGGCGGCACGGCGCCGGCGATCGCACTCTACTTCAAGACCATCGGACACGAGGACTGGTTCTACTACTATCTCAGCGGCATCATCTGCCTCTCGCTGATCATCTATGCTACGATGCGCGACACCAAGCATGCCTCCGCGATGCATCGTCACGAGTAGACACCGCCACGAGTAGATCATGGCTGACGAGAACGAGCCGCCGCCCGAAAGCAAGCTGACGCGGACCAAGGAGAAATGGGCGCGCGAGGGCCGCTTCCTCACCGGCAGGATCACGCGCCCGGAAGATCAGCGCCTGCCGCCCGGGCAGCATGTCACAAACGATTGGCCCGTGCTCGATCTCGGCCTCACACCGGAAATTTCGCGGGAACGCTGGCGGCTCGACGTCTATGGCGCAGTCGAAAACCCGGTGTTCTGGACGTTTGCGGAATTCACGGCGCAGAAGCAGACGCAATGCACCTCCGACATCCATTGCGTGACGACCTGGTCGCGCTACGACAACCAGTGGGAGGGGCTTGCGGCACGCGAGCTGCTGGCAGCCTGCCAGCCCCGCAATGATGCACGCTTCGTCGTGCTGCATTCCTATGACGGCTACACCACCAATCTGTCGCTGGAGGATTTCGCCACTGAGGACGCCCTGCTCGCCCATAGCTGGTCGGGCCAGCCGCTGTCCGAGGAACATGGCGGTCCGGTGCGACTGGTCGTGCCGCATCTCTATTTCTGGAAGAGCGCCAAATGGCTACAGGCGATCGAGTTTCTGACTGAGGACGCACCCGGCTACTGGGAAGTTCGCGGCTATCATAACCGCGGCGATCCCTGGACTGAAGAGCGCTACTCCGGGGACTGACATTCCCACCTCTCCCTATGGGAGAGGTGGACGCCAACATCGAGGAGATAGCCATGCCGATGGAACGCTTTCAATTCACAGGCGAGGGCGGCCATCTGCTGGCAGCCGCGCTGGAATTGCCGGACGGTGAACCGGCGGCCTACGCGCTGTTTGCGCACTGCTTTACCTGCGGCAAGGACGTCTTGGCCGCGCGCCGCATCGCTGTCGCGCTCGCGGCCAAAGGCATCGCCGTGCTGCGCTTCGATTTCACCGGGCTTGGCTCGAGCGAAGGCGACTTCGCCAACTCCACCTTCTCTTCAAACGTCGCCGATCTCGTGCACGCCGCCGATCATCTGCGCACGACACGCGAGGCACCGGCGATATTGATCGGCCATAGCCTCGGCGGCGCTGCGATCCTGGCAGCAGCCGGAAAGATTCCGGAAGCCAAGGCGGTGGTGACGATTGCAGCGCCGTCGGACCCTGCGCATGTCACCGGGCTGTTCGGGAATCATCTCGACGACATCCGCACCCAGGGCGAGGTCGAAGTGTCGCTCGCGGGGCGGCCCTTCCGCATCAAACGCGAATTCCTCGACGACATCGTCGAGCACGAGTTGATGAAGGATATCACGGGCTTGCACAAGGCGCTGCTGGTGATGCATTCGCCAGTCGACGATACCGTCGGCATCGACAACGCGACAAAGATCTTCGTCTCGGCGAAGCATCCCAAGAGCTTCGTCTCGCTCGATCACGCCGATCATCTGCTCAGCAAGGTGAGCGACGCCGTCTATGCCGCCGACGTGACCGCAGCCTGGGCCAGCCGCTATGTCGAAGCGGCAAGACCGGCGAAAGTGGCCGATCTCCCCGAGGCGCCGCGCCTGGTAGTCGTGCAGGAGACCCGCAAGAGCAAGTTCAACCAGATGATCTCCGTCGGGCCGCATCGGCTGGTGGCCGACGAGCCGGTCGCAGCCGGTGGCGAGGATGCCGGCCCCGGCCCCTATGATTTCCTGCTTACGGCCCTCGGCGCCTGCACGTCCATGACCATGCGGCTCTATGCCGACCGCAAATCGCTGCCGCTCGATCGCGTCACGGTGACGCTGAAGCACTCCAAGATCCACGCAAAAGATTGCGAGGAATGCGAGACGCGCGACGGCATGCTCGACCAGATCGACCGCCTGATCGCGATGGACGGTGCGCTCGATGCAGAACAGCGCAAGAAGCTGATGGAAATCGCCGACAAATGCCCGGTGCACCGCACGCTGACGTCGGAGATCCGGATCGTGACGAAGGCGGCGGAGTAGCTCAAGCGGCCCGAGAACCTGCTTCCGCTGCCGTCTTTATCGGCTGCACCTGCAATGCGCCGCGCAGGCCCGCTGTCGTGCCAAGCAAAATGCCGGCAACGGCGACGAACGAGGCCAGCGCGAGTGTCGAGAGGCCAGTGAGCCCCTGCCCGATCGAGCAGCCGAAGGCCATGACGCCGCCGATGCCCATCAGCGCCGCGCCGCCCGCCGAACGCAGCATGTGGCGCGGCGACGTGTAGCCCTCGAGCTGAAAACGCCCCGTCGCGAGCGCAGTGATAAGGCTGCCAGCGAACACGCCGGCGACAGTGGCGACGCCGAAATTGAGCGTCAGGCCGGTCGACAGCATGGCGTATTGCAGCGCGTCCGCGATCGGCGCGATGAAGGTCAACGAGGTCACCGGCACCGGATTGAAATCATCGGCGCCGAGGAAGCCGGTGACGCACCAGCCGCCAGCGATCAGGAGACCGACGATAGCGCCTGCCGCAATCTGGCCCGGCGAGCGGCGGAACGCGGCGTGGGCGAAGGCGAACAGCACCAGCGCGGCCGCGATCACGGCGGCAGCGAGCGTTCGCGAGGCAGCATCGCCGAGCCCGAAGGCAGACAAAAGCGCGGGCAGCGAATTCGCGCTCGCGGTGGTCTGTGAGGCCTGCACGAGCGCGATGCGCGCCGGCGCGATCAGGCCTTTCAGTGTCATCTGCGCTGCGATCGCCAGGACGATCACGACGACGAAGGAGCGAAGATTGCCGCGGCCGAGCAGCACCAGCGCGCGCGAGCCGCAGCCGTTCGACAGCACCATGCCGTAGCCGAACAGGAGCCCGCCAAGGAACAGCACCGGCGCCGAGAAGGTCTGTTGCAGATAGATCGACTTGCCGAGATCGACCACGCCGCTTCCGGCGAGGAACTGGCTGGCGGCGATAGCGACCGCCATCGCCAGCGCGTAGGTGCGGACCAGCCGACCGTCACCCTTGGCAAGGAAGCCACGCATACTGCTCATCAGGCAAAACCCGCTGAGCAGACCAACGGCGCCGTAGACGAGGCCGATGGCGAGGCCGGCAAGGATGACGAGTTGGGCGGGTTCCATCGGTTGCTCTCAGACTTCTCGTCGTTTCCCGTCATTGCGAGCGCAGCGAAGCAATCCAGACTGTCGCCGCGGAAAGATTCCTGGATTGCTTCGCTGCGCTCGCAATGACGCTAGGGCCGCAGAATTACGCGATCGCGCGAGGAGCCGGCGACGGCGACATACGCTTCTTTAGCGTGCTCCAGCGCATAGATCGCGCCTTGCTTGATCGGAAACGGTTTCAGGTGTCCGCTGGCAAAGCCGGGACCGAGATCGCGCAGCACGGCCCCAGTTGCGATCGACGACAAGCCCAGCGTGTCGATGCCGACGTAGGTGTGCTGACCGCGGTAAAACTCCAGAATGTTGAACTGCACGATGCGGTCGATCGCCGCAATCAGGATCTGCCGGCCGCGCAGCGCGAGCGACTTGTGCGCGGCCTGGAAATAGGGGTCACCGACCGTGTTGAAGACGACATCCGCACCCTTGCCGGCGGTCACCTCGCGCACGCGCGCTGCGACATCGATGGCGGAGGCGTCGACGACTTCGACCGGCGCGTTGGAGTGGCCTTCATAGGCCTCTGCCTTGCGCACCACGCCGATTGCGCGCGCGCCCTGCCAGGTCGCGATCTGCACGGCAGCCTGGCCGACCTTGCCGTTGACGCCCATCACCAGCACCGTCTCTCCCTGCTTCGGCAGGCCGGCGCGGCGAAAACCTTCCATTGCGGTAACGAAGGGCACGCCGATGCCGGCGGCCTCCTCCCAGGACAGCGCGCCTGGCTTTTCGACCACTGCTTCAAGCTCGACAACGAGATGGGTCGCGTGAGTGCCGTCGCGGCGGATGCCGAGATCGCCCGAGGAGCCGAACACCTCGCGGCCGATCGTGCCAGCCGGGCCGTCGATCACCACGCCGGCATAATCGCGGCCGGGCGTACGCGGGAACACGGCATAGGGCATCAAGCCGGTCGCGGCCTTCACGTCGGACGGATTGACGGCCGCAGCCTTCACTTCGATCAGGACGTCGTGAGCGCCACGGTCGAGCCTGTGATGCTCGACGAAAGGTTCAAGCGCTGCCGCATTCTCGGCCTTGGCATTGAGGCGCACGCAGCGCGCTTCGACGGTTTTGCTATTGGCTGCCGACATCGAACGACCCACGATTTCTCGCGGGCCTTGTCGCCTTTGGGGCCGGTCAAGTCAATCCTTCGGCCGCTTGTCGTAGAGGCGCTTGGCCTTGCCGAGTGATCGCTCCAGCGTAGCCGGCGCAACCACCCTCACCTTGGACGTGATCCCGATTGTGTTCTTGATGTGGGTGGATATGCGCTCGGCGTGGTCGACGAGCCCGCGGCCGTCCCAGCTCTCCGGGCGTGCCTCGGCGATGATGGTCAGCTCATCCATCCGCCCCTCCCGGGTCAGTTCCAGGACGAAATGTCCGCCGCACCACTCGGTCGCGAGCAGCACCTCCTCGATCTGGGTCGGGAACAGGTTGACGCCGCGCAGGATGATCATGTCATCGGACCGTCCCGTCACCTTCTCCATCCGCCGCATGGCCGGACGCGCGGTGCCGGGCAGGAGGCGCGTGAGATCGCGGGTGCGATAGCGGATCACCGGGAAGGCTTCCTTGGTGAGCGAGGTAAATACAAGTTCACCCTTCTCGCCATCGGGCAGCACCGCGCCGGTCTCGGGATCGATCACCTCGGGATAGAAGTGATCCTCCCAGATGTGCAGGCCGTCCTTGGTCTCGATGCATTCCTGCGCGACGCCCGGGCCGATCACTTCGGACAGGCCATAGATGTCGGTCGCATCCATGTCGAAGGCCTCTTCGATCTCGCCGCGCATCGCGTTGGTCCAGGGCTCGGCGCCAAAAATGCCGACCTTGAGCGAGCATTGGCGCGGATCGAGCTTCTGGCGCTTGAACTCGTCGAGGATCGCCAGGATGTAGCTCGGCGTCACCGTGATGATGTCAGGTCGGAAATCGTTGATGAGCTGCACCTGCCGCTCGGTCATGCCGCCGGAGATCGGCACCACCGTGCAGCCGAGCTTCTCCGCGCCGTAATGCACGCCGAGGCCGCCGGTGAAGAGGCCATAGCCATAAGCATTGTGGATGATCATGCCGGTACGGCCGCCGGCGGCGCGGATCGAGCGCGCCATCACGTCCGACCAGGTGTCGATATCACGTTGCGTATAGCCGACGACGATCGGCTTGCCCGTCGTGCCGGAGGAGGCGTGCACGCGCACCAGCTTTTCGCGGGGGACCGCGAACATGTTGAAGGGATAGTTGTCGCGCAGATCCGTCTTCACGGTGAACGGAAACTTTGCGAGATCGGACAGCCCTTTGAAGTCGGACGGATGCACGCCGGCCTGGTCGAAGGCCTTGCGATAATGCGCGACGTTGTCGTAGGCGTGCTTCAGCGACCAGGCCAGTCGCTGCGTCTGCAACGCCATCATTTCGTCGCGCGAGGCGCGCTCATGCGCGTCCATCTCGGCACTATAGGCGTTGCCACCTGCCTTCAGCCTGGTCAGAGCCATCCTCGTTTCCCCACATCATTTGTTTGTTCTTGTGTTCACTGATCTTGCGTCGGCAGCCACGTGCCAGGAATGACACGCGAATGCCCACGGAATTCGGCGATGACGATGTCACCAGCGCTAACGCGCACGTCGTAGATTCCGGAACGACCGCCGCGGCTGATTTCGCGCGCTCTTGCGACGAGACGATCGCCGAGCCTGCCCGGCTTGACGAAGGTGATCTGCCCTTGCGCCGCAACCACGCGCTCATTGTGCGAGTTGCAGGCGAAAGCGAAGGCGGAATCGGCCAGCGTAAAGATGAAGCCGCCATGGGCAATGCGCTGGCCGTTGACCATGTCCGGTCGCACCGTCATCGCCAGCGTCGCAAAGCCCGGGCCGATCTCGACGATCTCCATGCCGAGACCTTTCGAGGCATCGTCCTCCGCCCACATCGCATCGGCGCAGGCGCGGGCGACGTCTTCCGGTGACAGGGCTGCTTTGACGTTCACTCCGCGTCTCCTACCTGTTCTTTTGCGCCCGATGTTCTGCCGATCGCTCAAAACTGTCAAATAATGCGACGCATTTGCATCATCAGGTTCTGATGCACCGCTCAGACATGGTCGTAGTCGACCACGACTCGCTCCGACGTCGGCTTGGCCTGGCAGGTCAGGACGAAACCTGCCTTCAGCTCCCAGGGCTCCAGCGAATAATTGATGTCCATCGGCGCCTCGCCCTCGACCAGCTTGGCTCGGCAGGTCGAACACATGCCGCCCTTGCAGGCGAAGGGCAGATCGACGCCGGCGCGGAGCGCGGCATCGAGAATGGCTTCGTCCTCGGCGACCGGAACGTCGCGGCGCTTGCCGTCGATGATCAGCGACGCGATGGCCTTGGGCGGCGCATCGACCGCGACCGCCTTCTTCGGACGCGGCTTGCCGCCGAACTCGGACACGAAGCGCTCGACATGGATGCGATCGTCCGCAATGCCGAGGTCGCGGCAGGTGGCCTCGATCTCCTCGCTCATGCCAGATGGACCGCAGACGAAGACGTGATCGACACTTGCGGCCGGCACCAGCGAGCGCAGCAGAACCCTCACCTTCTCGCCGTCGAGCCGGCCATGCAGGATCGGAATGTCCTGCTCCTCGCCGGAAATGACGTGAAAGATCGAAAGGCGATCGATGAATCGGTCCTTGAGTTCCTCGAGCGCCTCCAGGAACATGATGTTGTCGGTCGCGCGATTGCCGTAGAACAGGAAGAAGCGGCTGTTCGGCTCGCGCGCCAGCACGCCCTTCACGATCGACAGGATCGGCGTGATGCCCGACCCCGCGGCAAAGCCGACATGGACGCGCGCAGTGTCCACCCGAGGGATCGCACCGAAGCGGCCGGTTGGCGTCATCACGTCGAGCTCGTCGCCGCACTTCAATTCGTCCGCCACCCAATTCGAAAACGCGCCGCCGTCGACCTTCTTCACGGCGATGCGAAGCTCGCCGTCGTCAGGACCCGAGCAGATCGAATAGGAGCGGCGCACCTCCTCACCCTCGAGCATGGTGCGCAGCGTCAGATATTGGCCGGGCGAGAATGCATAGTCGTCGGCGAGCTCGCCCGGGATGGCGAAGGTCATCGACACGGCGTCCGAGGCTTCGCGACGGAGGTCGTTGACGGCGAGGCGATGAAAACGTGGAGCGGCTGCGGACATGGTCAATGACACTTGAAGTAGTCGAAGGGCTCACGGCAGGACTTGCAGCGCCAGAGCGCCTTGCAGGAGGTCGAGCCGAATTCGGACAACAGCTCGGCATTCTCAGAACCGCATTGCGGGCACGCGACGGCCTGCTCACCGAACAGCGCGCGGCGCGAGCTTGAGGCCTGCGGCGGCGCGATGCCATAGGCATGCAGCTTGCGGCGGCCGTCCTCGCTCATCCAGTCGGTGGTCCAGGCCGGCGACAAGACCGTGCGAACCTTGGGCCGCGCAAAACCGGCGCGCTCCAGTGCCAGCTCGATTTCGAGCGCGATCATGTTCATCGCGGGGCAGCCGGAATAGGTCGGCGTGATCGCGACTTCGACGCGATCACCGTCAACGGCGACATCCCGCAGCACGCCGAGATCGGCAATGGTCAGCACCGGGATCTCCGGATCGACCACGCTTGCCGCAACGTCCCATGCGCGCTGGCGCAGATCGCTTTCGCTCTCGAGAGCCGTCACCATGTCAGCCCCGGAAAGGTACGCTGCATCGATTGCAGCTCGCTAAGGAGATGGCCGAGATGCTCGCTGTGCCGACCGGCGCGGCCGCCCTGCTGCATCCAGTCGTTTTGCGGCAGCATGAGCGTCGCCTCGCTGAGGACATTGGAGAGTATCTTCAGCCAGGGATCGCGCAACGTCGCCGGATCGATCGCGATGCCGGCATCGATCAGGCCGCGCTCGTCATCGTCGACCGCAAACATCTCGCCGGTGAAGGCCCAGAAATGATCGATCGCGGCTTGCGCACGGGAGTGGCTCTCCTCGGTGCCGTCGCCGAGCCGGATGATCCATTCCGAGGAATGGCGCAAGTGATAAGCGCTCTCCTTCTCGGATTTGGCGGCGATCGCTGCCAGCGTCGTATCGCGCGAATTCATCATCGCCCGCCAGTAGAGGTCGGCGAAGGCGGAATAGAAGAACTGGCGCACCAGGGTCTGGGCGAAATCGCCGTTCGGCTGCTCGACCAGCAGCAGGTTGCGATATTGCCTCACGTCGCGCAGGTAAGCGAGCTTGTCCTCGTCGTTGCCTTGGTCTTCGACCTTGGCCGCATAGGTGTAGAGCTCGCGGGCCTGGCCGATGAGGTCGAGCGCGATGTTGGAGAGCGCCATATCCTCTTCCAGCATCGGCGTATGCCCGCACCATTCCGACAGCCGATGCCCGAGGATCAGCGCATCATCGGCGCGCCGCAAGGTGTAGAGCACCAGCGGCGTCTCGGAGACCTGGATGTTGGCGACTGGCATCACATGTGCCCCACGTCTTCAGGCACCTCATAAAACGTCGGATGCCGGTAGATCTTGGATTCCGCCGGCTCGAACATCATGCCCTTCTCCGCGGGATCGCTTGCGGTGATCGCGGTCGAGGGCACCACCCAGATCGACAGCCCCTCGCCTCTGCGTGTGTAGATGTCGCGGGCGGCCTGCAAGGCCATGGTGGCGTCGCTCGCATGCAGCGAGCCGACATGCTTGTGCGCGAGCCCGTTGCGGCTGCGAATGAAGACTTCCCACAGCGGCGTGTTCGGCGTGGCCATCGTGATCTCCCTATTCGGCGGCTTGCGCGGTCTGGCGATGCTGGCGTTTCGCCGCATAGGCGGCAGCGGCCTCACGCACCCAGGCGCCTTCGTCATGCGCCTTCCGGCGCGCGGCGATGCGGTCGCGGTTGCAGGGGCCGTTGCCGGCGAGCACCTGTTTGAATTCGGTCCAGTCGATCTCGCTGTAGCGCCAGTGTCCGTCGGCATCCTGCGTCATGCCGGGATCGGGAATGGTGAGGCCGAGATACTGCGCCTGCGGCACGGTGGCATCGACGAATTTCTGGCGCAGCTCGTCATTGGAGAAGCGCTTGATCTTCCATTTCGTCGAGGTGTCGCTGTGCTGGCTCGCAGCATCGGGCGGCCCGAACATCATCAGCACCGGCCACCACCAGCGGTTCAAAGCGTCCTGCGCCATCGCCTTCTGCTCATCCGAGCCGCGGCATAGCGTCAGCATGATCTCGTACCCCTGGCGCTGGTGGAAGGACTCCTCCTTGCAGACGCGGATCATCGCGCGCGCGTAGGGACCATACGAGCAGCGGCACAGCGGGATCTGGTTCATGATCGCGGCGCCATCAACCAGCCAGCCGATGGTACCGATGTCGGCCCAGGTCAGGGTCGGATAGTTGAAGATCGAGGAATACTTGGCCTTGCCGGCGAGCATCGCATCGACCAGCTCCTCGCGCGATGAGCCGAGCGTCTCGGCGGCGGCATAGAGATAGAGCCCGTGGCCGCATTCGTCCTGCACTTTCGCGAGCAGCGCTGCCTTGCGCCGTAGCGTCGGCGCGCGGGTGATCCAATTGCCCTCGGGCAACATTCCAACGATTTCGGAATGGGCGTGCTGCGAGATCTGGCGGGTAAGCGTCTTGCGATAGGCGACCGGCATCCAGTCGTTCGGCTCGATGCGCTCCTCGGCATCGATGCGCGCCTGGAACTGCGCAGCCTTAGCGGCATCCTCGAGGCCGCGATCGTCTGCCTCGGCCGTATTCAGCGCCTGGGTATACATGCGCATCCTCCCGATTTGTTGGAAGGCAATATATAACAGAAATTACATCATGCAAGATAATTCTGTAACATAAAACTCAAGCCTCGAACCTCCTTTCCAAGAGCTTCCGCGCGGCCGGCAATGGTCCCTTTTCGTTGGTTCCATGGTCATCAAGCCATTGTTCCGACGTGACCAGGAGCGCGCGATAGATCTCGCTGCAGAGCTCGCGTGCCGCCCTGCCCGGCCAGTCCGCCGGCAGCAACTCGCCCGGCAGCAGGGGATCGCGCAGCACCACACGGCGATAGTAGTGGATCAAGAGGATGCGCGCGGTGAAGGCGTCGGCGTCGGAGAGGTCGGTGCCGCGTGCAATCGCGGCATGCAGCGGCTCGAACATCTTCATGAATTTCAGATAGGCATCGGCGGTACGATCGAGTGGCCAGCTCGCGCTGAGCAGGCGGCGGCCGCTGTCATCCTCGGCCGAGACCTCGAGGCGGATCGCCCCGGCTGCCTCGTCGGGCACTGGCACGCCCGATGGCGCAACCCACACGCCCGGCAGCGGACTGCCAAAGCCGGCATTGCGCAGCGCCTCACGCGAGGCGTCGCGGTCCTCGCCGTTACCGATCAGCAGCAGCTCGAAGCGGCCGGTCCAGTCGGATGGCGGCGGATCGTAGATGTGACGCGTCGCGGCCTCGAAGGTCTGACGCCCCTTTTCGGCGAGGCGATAAAAGCTGTTGCGGCCCACCTTTTCGCGCGTCAGCCAGCCGTCGGCGGCAAGCCGCGACATCGCAGTACGAACGACGCCGCTGTCGATGTCGAGGCTTTCAAAGAATTCGAGCAATGTGCCGAGCCACACAGAGCCGCCGCGCGGCACGATGGCATCGCCGAACACGGTGATGACGATGGAGCCGGTGCGCGACGGCTCGCGCTTGAGCTGGTCGACGATGCGGGAAAGCGGATGCGCCATGTGGGAGGCATAGCGCGATTTGCGCTAATGCCAAAGCTGGGCTTGATCCTTCGAGACGGCGCGTCGAGCCTCCTCAGGGTGAGGTCGAACAGCTATCGCGGGGATTCAATCACAACCCTCATGGTGAAGAGCGCGGCAAAGCCGCGCGTCTCGAACCATGAAGGTCCGCTCACCGATGCGGATCCGGATAAGCCAGGCTGCGCCAGCCGCCGCGATCGAAAGGCTGCCACTGGCCTTCCTTCTGCGCCAGACGATCGGCCACCGCGTAAACCGCCGCAGGGTGGTGACCCATGCCACAATGGCTGCTTTCGACCTCGATGCTCTCGGTCTGGGCACCCGTCTTCTCCATGCAGCCTTGCCAGGCGCAGACGCCGTCGGTGCGGCTGAAGATGGCGGTGGTCGGCACCGGCGGCGGGACGGCGAGTTCGCCGCCGAAGCGCGGATCGACCTCGTCGGCCTTGCGCCCGCTCGCCCATTCATAGACGCGCCAGGCGTTGGTCGAGCGCGGATCGCCTGCAAAGGGGCTGCCGAGCGTAATCACCTGCCGCACGCGCTCCGGCGTCATCTTGGCGAGCTGGCGCGCGTAGAGACCCCCTAGGCTCCAGCCGACCAGGCTGATCTTGCGACCATGGATATCGCTGAGCTCCTGGACGAGATCGACCATCGCATGCTGCACGCCCGGGCGCAGGCCATAGTTGCGGCCCTGGCGCCAGCCGCTGACGGCATAGCCCTTGCCCTTGAGGAACGAACGCAGCGGCCGCGTGGAAGCGTCGGAAGCAACAAGGCCGGGCAAAACCAGCACCGGATGGCCGTCGCCGCGCGGCGCGAGGCTGAGGAGCGGCAGCGCGCCGAGGAATGCGCCGAGCTCGTGGATCGCCCGCCCCTCCAGAAACATCAGGGTGCGGGAGGGCGGGCGCAGCGTCTGGGCTGTAGCGGTCATCACTGTTTCCTCTGGAGGCACCGGCCGCGATTGCCGGTAGATGGGCATGAATTCCAAGACGACGGCTTCTTGATCGTTCCGCAGCGCAACATGAATCAGCTAGGCGGCCGGTTCCCGACATTCAAGCCGGTGAAAACGGGAGCGACAATAGGCCCGCGCGTTAAAGCTGAGGGGCGTGACGCAAAAGTCACAGCAATCGAAGCAGGAATTCACCCGTGTACAGCGCAAGGCCTGCGAGTCCGCCGATCAGCGAGCCGTTGAAGCGAATGTATTGCAGGTCGCGGCCGATGTTGATTTCGATCAGCGAAATCAACTGCGTCATATTCCACGCCTTGACCTGGTCGGAGATGAAGGTCGAGACGCCGCTCTTCTGATCGGCGATGAAGCTGCGTAGCACCGTGACCAGGCCCTTGTTGATCTCGCCGCGGAGCTCAGCGTCGCCCGCGAGCGCCTCGCCAGCCGCGACGAGCATGCCTGCGAGATGATGCTGAAGCACCTGCGTCTCGCCGGACGCGCTGCGCTCGATGAAGGCGCGGGTGTTGGCCCAGACAGTGCGCGCCAGATCCGCTAGCTCGGGCCGCGCCAGCAGATCCCGCTTCAGGCCATCGATGCGGTCGATATAGGTCTGGTCGGTGCCGAGCCGGTCGACAAAGGCCAGCACCATGCGGTCGAACTCGCCGCGGAACGGATGCTTGGGATCGCCGCGCACCTCCTCGAAGAAGGCGCTGGCGGAGGCCACGATCTTGTTCACGAGAAACTTGTCAGCACGGTATAGCCTGAGCAAAGTCGGCAACTCAGCGCGCACCTTCTCGCGGATCATCGCCATGGTCTCCTTGCCCGTCAGCGTGTCGTGCATGACGCGCAGGAGATCGTCGAACAGCACCTGGTGCCGCCCCTCCGCCACGAAGCCGCGCAGCGTGCCGGCCGCGAGCGGCGCCAGGTTGATGGCTTGCAGTTGCGACGACATGCGGCGGATGATGAAGGTCATCAGGCCCGAGCTTTCGGTCGCGGAAAACGCCTCCGGCAACAGCCGCAGCGCAAAGCGCGCGAGATCGTCGCTGCGCTTGCGCTCGCGCAGCCAGTCGGCAACGAAAGAGCCGAAGTCGATCTCGTTCAGCTTCGCCTCGACCGGGCCCGCCTCGAGGAAATGCACCTGGATGAATTCGCCGAGCTTGTCCGCGATGCGGGCCTGATTGCTCTGGATGATCGCGGTGTGCGGGATCGGCAAGCCGAGCGGCCGCTTGAACAGCGCTACAACGGCGTACCAGTCGGCGAGCCCGCCGATGGTCGCGGCTTCCGCGAACGCCGCGATGAAGCCGAATATGGGATGCACGTTGAGCAGCCATTTCGCGACCACGAACAGCGCGAGCGTCGAAGCCAGCACGAACGTCGCCAGCGCCTTCACGCGCCGCAGTTCGGCTGCGCGCTCGGCATCGCCGGGAGCATCGAAGGAGAAGGTGCCGGGTGTGGTCATGACCGGATCACAGTATCCGTCATTGCGAGCGAAGCGAAGCAATCCAGAATCTTTCCGCGGAAGGACGCTGGATTGCTTCGTCGCTCCGCCTCCTCGCAATGACGAGAGAGCGAAAAAAACAAGGCCCGCCGAAGCGGGCCTTAAAAAACTCAGTTTCTCGACTTAGACGCACACATCAGGCGGTCTTGTAGACCTTCGCGAAATTGTCCTGAGCGGACTTCGCACCGTTGGCGGCGAGCTTGCCGAGATAGTCAGTGGTCGCCTTGGCGCGCGAGACGAACACTTCGCTGCGGGCACGGAGCAGGCCGGACTGGATCTCGACGGCTTCGCTGATCGACTTGGCCGAAGCGAGCTTGTCGATGCCGGAGAAGAACGCCTCGGCGTCCTCATAGATCGCCTGCTGGATGTTGCGGCTGATCTTGCCGGCCTCGGAGACGGAATCGGTCACCGCATTCTCGATGGCGGCGGTCACCCGCTCGGAGCCAGCGAAAACCTCGGCAGCGCGGTCCTTGGCGGTGTTGGCAGTCTTCTTGACGAATTCGCGGGCAGCCTCGGGAACTTCCAGGTTCTGGATGTTCTTGAACGCGTCCTTGAAGCCCTCGAAAGCGGGGTTGGTTTCGGTCGTCATGGGGTCTCTCCATCCTCAATTGTCTGAGCTATGGGCTCACCCCGTCCGGATTGGCCCGGGGCACGGCTTATATGGCATAGTTAATTGTGCGATGCAATATTCATATTGCACTGCGATATCACGAAATCGTGAAAAGCCTTTACGGAAGGCATTGTGATGCCTCCCTAGCCGCTTCGGGATCCGTTGGATCCAAACTGAGCCTGACTGCCGGGCTCTAGTGCTGGACAGCGCCTGGCAGTCCGTAGGCCTCCATCTGGGCCTGGACCTGCGCGATGTTGTGCCCGAGCACGACGATGTCGTGGGTCTTGCCGTCGATATCCCGGACATGGTCGCGCAACAGCGCTTCGGCCTTGAAGCCGAGGCTCTCGAACAGGGCAATCGCTGCCTGCTGATCGACCGTCATCTGGACCGAGAGCTTTTCGAGGCCAGCACCGAGCGCGAGCGCAAAGGTCTCCTGCGACACCGCCCGTCCGACTCCCTTCCCGCGCACGTCTGATGACACCACCATCCGGATCTCGCCGACATGCGGCGACCAGGAATGCGGATCGCGCACCAGCGTGCCGCAGCCGACGACCGTGCCACCCCTGACCGCCAGCAGGCTCGTGATCGCACCGCGTTCGATCTCCTTGACCCAGGCCGAGAGCACCTTCGGCTCGCTGATGTTGCGCGGCAGGAACAGGAGATCATGAGGCGGCAGCGCCTTGCCGAAAGCGAGCACGGCCGCTTCGTCCGCCGGCGACATCAGGCGGATCTCGACGTCGCCAGCATCCGTCTTGACGTGACGCGGATAGGAGCGCGGTTCACTCATGTCGATCTCTTCCCCAGCCAGGAGTCCAGTTTCGGCCACAGCCGCCGAACCGCGTTGGCGCCGGCGACGAGCGAGACGTGGCCGCCCTTCAGCATCACCTCTTCCTTGTCCTCGGACCCGATCTTCGTGATCAGGTGCTTCGCGGCTTCATACGGCACGATGTGATCGTGCTCGGCCACCGCATGCAGGATCGGCACCTTGATGTCTTCGAGCTTTGCCGCTCGTCCCCCGACCGACATGGTGTCGTTGAAGAGCTTGTTGTCCCACATCAGGTCCTTGGTGATGGCGCGGAAATATTCGCCGGCGAGCGGCAGCGTATCGGTCGCCCAGCGGTCGAACATCCGGTAGGATTTCACGAACTCATCGTTCCAGATGTTCTCCCAGAGCTGGATCTGGCTCACCGTGCGCGAGGCCGGGCGCAGCATCTCGAAGGAGGAGAGTATCATCTCCGGCGGCACGTTGCCGATACTGTCGACGAGACGATCGACGTCGAAATAGCGGCGGTCGGAGAAATTTGAGAACAGCTTCATCTCGCGGAAATCGATGGGCGTGGTGAAGCAGATCAGATTTTTCATCGGCCCGTCGTTGACGATCGAGCCGTAGAGCAGCGAAAGCACGCCGCCGAAGCAATAGCCAATGATGGAGACGTCCTCCTCTCCGGAATCCTGCTGCACGCGGCGGATGCAATCGGGGATAAAGTCGAGAACGTAGTCCTCCATCGCCAGGCTCTTCTCTTCCGGCCGCGGCGCGGTCCAGTCGAGCATGTAAACGTCGTAGCCGCGCTTCAGGAGGAACTCGATGAAGCTTTGGCCCGGCACGAGATCGAGGATGTAGCCGCGGTTGGTGGTGGCCATCACGATCAGCACCGGCACGCGGTAGATCTCGTCCGACATCGGGCGGTAGTGATAGAGGCTCATCGTGCCGCGCGAATGCAGCACGTCCTTCGGCGTCGACCCGAGCTTGGGGCCGGAGGTCGAGAAATATTCGACGCCCTTGATGCTGCGCATGATGGCGCGCTGCACCTCGGACTGGATGCGCTCCGGGATCTCTGCGAAATCAAGTCCCGTCCGCGCATTCATTTCGGCTCTCCGGATGGGGGACGTTTGGTCCGCGGCGGCCTCGGCGCCGCGCTCATCTGCGATCCAACAGAGGCGCCTGACATCTGGCTGAGCATGGACTTGATCTCGCCGAGCTGACTTTCGATGGATTGCAGCCGTTCGGCAATTCCGGTCATCTGCTCACGGCTCGGCAGATTCATCGACAGAAGGTATTTCTCCATGAGTCGCCGAACTGCTTCTGAGCACCCGCAGCAACGCCGCCGGCCCGGTTCATGGCCTGCGAGAATTCGGGCGTCTCCATCGCTTTGGTGGCGAACGAGTTGAAGCCCTTCTCCATCTCGCCAATCATCTTCTGCCACAAGGCGACCGGATCATTGATCTTGTCGGTCATCGGCGTCCTCCAGGTCGAGAGCTGTGTTGCCCTTCTTTTCGCGCCATACCACACCGTTGTGACGGGCGGGTCAACCCACGAGCGGCGGCCTGATGTCGCGCACGCGGCTTCTTTGCGGCGGCAAACCGTGCGATACAACGTTGGTCGCCAGCAAGGGGAACATGCCCGTGAATGCTTCCGCTCATCAGCCGCCGCAGACCGTCCGCGCCAACGGCATCGACATCTGCTATGAGATTTTCGGCAACGACAACGCCGAGCCTCTGCTGCTGATCATGGGCCTGGGTGCCCAGATGATCCACTGGGACGACGCATTCTGCGAACAGCTCGCCGCACGCGGCTTTCGCGTGATCCGCTTCGACAATCGCGACATCGGCAAGTCCAGCCATCTTACCGGCGGCAAGCGGCTGACGCCGTTCGAGCTGTTGAAGCTGCGCTTCCTGAAGATTCCCGTGGCCGCCACCTACAAGCTGATCGACATGGCCAGGGATACGGTCGGCCTGATGGACGCGCTCGGGATCAAGTCGGCGCATCTCGTCGGCGCCTCGATGGGCGGCATGATCGCGCAGGAAATCACGCTGTCGTTTCCGCAGCGCGTGCGCTCGCTCACCTCGATCATGTCGACGACGGGAAATCCACGCGTACCGCCGCCGACCCGCGAGGCGGCTGCCATGCTGATGGCGCCGCCGCCGCGCAGCAAGGAGGAATTCATCGTGCGCTACGGCCAGACCTGGAAAGTGTTGCGCGCCGGCCATTTTCCGGAGGAAGAGGCGCTCGATCCCGGCCGCGCCGAACGAGTGTTCGCGCGCGGACTGAATCCGGCCGGCGTCGGGCGGCAGTTGCGCGCCGTGCTCGCCTCCGGCAGCCGCAAGGAGCGCTTGAACGGCATCAAGACGCCAACGCTCGTCATCCACGGTACCGTGGATCCGCTGGTGCACCCCGAAGGCGGCAAGGACACCGCGGCATCGATCCCCAACGCAACACTTCTGATGATCGACGGCATGGGCCACGCACTGCCGATGCGCTTCTGGCCGCAAATCATCGACGCCGTCGACAAGCACGCACACGGGGCGGCGGCGAAGGCGGCGTAGGACAGTGTGACCAGTCTCCTCCCGGTGACTATGTGAGCTACCGGATACTCTCTTACGGCAGGCCGGCGCGAAAGCTATACAGACGTTCTGCAATCGCGAGGGAAAGAGGCCACGGCCTCTCGGAGCTCACCATGCATCTCATCTTCCGGTCGGGCGCGATGATCGCCGCCTCAATCCTCCTGCTGTCCTTCGCGAGCGGCGGTGCGACTGCTGGCGACGCGAAAGAGGAAGCCAATCGCAGCAACGTGCTTGCCTTCTATGAGAAGGGCCTCAATCAGAAGGACGCCGACGCTGCGCTTGCATATGTCGGCGATCGTTACGTTCAGCACAATCCAAACGCTCCCGACGGCCCGGAGGGTTTTCGCAAATTCATCGGCTTCCTGCGCGAAAAGCTCCCCAACTCGCACAGCGAGATCAAGCGCTCGTTCGTCGACGGCGACTACGTCATCCTGCACGTTCACGCTGTTCGCGAGCCCGGCACCAGGGGCAATGCGATCGTCGATATCTTCAAGCTGGAAAACGGCAAGATCGTCGAGCACTGGGACGTCGTCCAGCCCATTCCCGACAATCCCGCGAACAACAACACGATGTTCTGACGCAGACGGCGTACGGCGGCGAAAATGGCCTAGCTCTTCTTCGCAATCCAGATCACGTGGCGCGCGCCACCGCCTTTTCCGGTGGCGCGGACGTTGACCTCGTTGACCTCGAAGCCCGCAGCACGAAGATGGCGTGAAAACTTCGCATGTGGCCCGGATGACCAGACTGCAAGCACGCCGCCCCGCCGCAGCGCCGTGTGGGCGACTTTCAACCCGGTGACATCGTACAAGGCGTCATTGGCCTTGCGGGTGAGACCTTCCGGGCCATTGTCGACGTCAAGCAGGATCGCATCGAACCCGAGCGGATGTCCTTCGATCAACTGCCCAACATCTGCTTCGCGTATATCAACGCGAGGGTCGTTGAGACTGTCGCCAAAAATCTCGGCCATCGGACCTCGCGCCCATGCCACCACGGCAGGGACCAGCTCGGCCACCACGATCTGCGCCTTGCTTCCGAGCACGGCGAGCGCCGCACGCAGCGTAAAGCCCATACCCAATCCGCCGATGAGGACAACGGGTTTGGCGACCTTCTCGATCTGTTTGGCTGCAAGCGTCGCGAGTGCAGCCTCGGAGCCCGACAGGCGGCTGTTCATCAGCTCGTTGGTGCCGAGCATGATGGAGAACTCTTTGCCGCGGCGCATCAGACGCAGCTCGCCATCGGAGCCGGGTATCCCGGCGGTATCAAGTTTTTCCCAGGGAATCATCCGATGAGCTTTAGCACGATTTGCTTCGTAGCCCGGATGGAGCGAAGCGCAATCCGGGAGTGTTCCCTCCATGAAAGACCGACCCTGATTTCGCTTCGCTCCATCCGGGCTACAACAGCGCGGCTCGGCTATCCGCCCGCCCAGACGTCGAGCACGTAGCGGTTCTTTGTACCAAGCTCCTCGATCCAGCGCGCGCCGGCGGCAGCATCGCTGCCGCTCTTCTCACGATAGATCGCGAGCAGCGCCGCCTTCACGTCGGGCTCCATCTTGCCGCCATCGCCGCAGACATAGATGATCGCGCCCTGCTCGATCAGGCTCCATGCCCTGTCCTTCTGCGCAGCGAGCACGTGCTGCACATAGGTCTTCGGCCCCTCGGCACGCGAGAATGCGGTGAACAGCTCGGTGATGCCGCTCGCTGCAGCTGCCTTCAATTCGTCGGCATAAAGAAAATCCTGATCGGGGTGACGGCAGCCGAAGAACAGCATCGCCGGCCCCAGCTCAGCGCCCTTGGCTTTCCGCGCGGCGCGCTCCTGAAGAAAGCCGCGGAACGGCGCAAGACCCGTGCCCGGGCCGATCATGATGATCGGCACCGACGAATCATCCGGCAGGCGGAAGCCGGCCTTTGTCTCACGCACCGTGGCGTAGATCGTGTCGCCTGCGCGGCGATCGCTGAGATAGTTCGAGCAGATGCCCTTGTAGTTGCCACGACCTGAAGCAGCTGGGCCGCCGACCACACCGACGGTGACGCTGCATCGTGCCGGATCGACCGAGGGCGAAGACGAGATCGAGTAATAGCGCGGCGCCAGCAGCGAGAGCATTTCGAGATAGGCATGGAACGGCAGCTCGCAGGCCGGATATTCGATCAAGAGATCGAATACCGATTTGCGCCTGGCCAGGATCTCGGCACGGTAGCGCTCGCCAGCCTCCGTGTCGTCGCCGACGAAGGCAAGCAGCTTCGGCTTGGTCACCGGGCAGCGCGTGTGTTCCGACATGATCAGGATCTGCTTGCGCGTTGCAACCTGCTGGAGCTCGACGAAATCGGTCAGGAGCTGACCGACCGACACGCTCTCGCCAACCGGCAATTGCGCGCGGCGGCCTTCAGCCACCGCGAGCTTGATCTGGTCGGCCGGCAGGAAGCCAAAGCGGCGTGCCACGGCATCGACCAACGCCGGATCGTTGCGCGGGACCACGCTGAGATGGTCGCCGACGCGGTAACTTACACCTTGCGGCAACTGCACCTCGATATGACGAGTCGAGCGCTCGGACGGGTTGGGCCCGCTCTTGCTCTGGAGCTCGTCGTTGGCCAGGACCTTCATCGCCGCTGTTCCGCCCAGCGCAGCGATCGCGTTGACCGCACCGGGTGCGACCGGCTCGACCTTGTAGAGCGGCTCGTCGTCGGCGCTGCGGCTGAAGTTTTGCGTCAGCCCCCACTCCTTCACGGCCGCGGGCGCGGCAGCGGCGAACCATGTCTCGAACTGGCCGTCGAGATCGCTCCGCGCATCGCCCTCGCCGCGCGCATAGAGGCTGCGTGCGCCATGGGCCGAAAGCTGCTCGTCGATGAAGCGCGGCACGGACTGATAGGTGGCGGCCCAGTCGCTGTTGCCGCAACCGAACACGGCGTAGCGCACTTTTGAGAGCGCGTCCTTCGGCATGGCGCCATGCAGCCATTTGACGAACTGCGTGGCGTTGTCCGGCGGCGCGCCATTGTAGGAGGCGCAGAAGATCAGCACACCACCCTCCACCGGCAGCTTGCCGGCATAATCGTCGAGCGGCGCGAGCTTGCTGGCAAAGCCGTTGACCTCAGCAAGATCGGCAACGCGCATCGCCAGCTCTTCAGCCGTGCCGAGATTGGAGCCATAGAGCACCAGCAGCGGCGTATTATGTCCCGGGCGCGTGGTGGCGCGTGGTGCAGCCGCGCCTGCACTCGTGCTCAGCGTCGCGGGGCCGGAATAGGCGCCGCGTTCGCGATCGGCGCGCGGACGGACCTTGATCTTGAACCCTTCCGGCTTGATCGTCAGCGTTTCCTTGAGCTGCATCTGGTAGCGCTGATGGTCGATCAGCCTGAAGCGCTGGAGGATCATGCCGAGCGCAAGCGCGGCCTCGTGCATGGCAAAGCCTCGGCCGATGCAGGCGCGCTGGCCGTTACCGAACGGCTTCCAGGCATTGACGGGGCGCTTGGCTTCCGCCTCGCGGCTGAAGTTCCCGGGATCGAACGCATCCGGGTTGGGTCCCCAGATGCCGGGGTCGCGATGCAGCGCCGTCACCAGGATCGTGGTGAAGGTGCCCTTCTTCAGCCTGTACTTGCCGCCGCCGATGGTCTCGTCCTTCAGCGGCGAGATGCCGTAGGCCGGCGCCGGCGGCCACAGCCGCAGCGCCTCTTTCAAAACCTGTGTGATGTAGGTGAGCTGCGTCACCTGCTGGTAGGTCGGCTTGGCATTGACGTCGGGACCGAAGACGCGGTCGACCTCGTCATAGGCCTTCTTGAGAATGTCCGGGTGCTTGAGCAGCGCATAAATCGTGTAGGACAACAGACCGCTGGTGGTCTCGTGTCCCGCGATCAGGAACGTATTGATCTGGTAGCGGATGTTGACGTCGTCGAGCTGCTCGCCGGTCGTGCGATCGACGCCGGTCATCATGGCCGCGAGCATGTCCTTCTTGTCGTCCGAGCCTTCCGCGCTCTTGCGCCGCTCGACGATGATCTCGTCGACCATCTTGTTCATGAAGGCCACGTCTTCGGCGAGCGTCTTCCGCCGCTTCTGCATCCAGAGCTGCTCGAACGGCAGGCCTCGGGTCATCATGATGGTCTCGAGCGAGCGCACCAGTGACTCGACGAACGGATGGTAGTCGCGCCGGTAGAACGAGTTGAAGCGGTAGTCGAAGCCGCAGAGACCGATCGTATCCAGCGTCAGCGCGGTCATGTCGTGGACGACGTCGATCTCGTCGTCGGCGTTGAGCCGCTCCCATTTCTTGACGAGCTGCTCGGCGATATCGACCATGCTCGGGTGATAGGATTGCATGGCGCGGTTACCGAAGGGCTGGAGCAGGATGTTGTGGGCCTTGCTCCAGTTCGGCTCGTTGGTGTCGGCCGTGAACAGGCCATCGCCGCCGACGGCGCGCACCCGTCGCAGCGCGCCGCGTACCACCTTGTCGAAGCGCTTCTCGTCGGAGAGCTCGTCGACGAGATCATGGCCGGAGACGATGACGATCGGCGACCCCATCATGTCGAGCCAGAAGATCGGGCCGAGCTCCTTGGCAAGACGCGTCAGATGCTGCACGGGCGCGGCCGAATCCAGCGACAGCATGTTGCCGACCACCGGCTTGGTCGGCGGACGCGGGATCGGGTCCAGACGGTTCTTGGATGACATTTAGCTACGCTTCCCCCAATTGCGTCATTCCGGGGCGATGCGCAGCATCGAACCCGGAATCTCGAGGTTCCGGGTTCGGTCCTGCGGACCGCCCCGGAACGACAGCACAACTCACACCGATGACCGCGTCGTCACCCGAACCGCCTTCTACGCCATTCGATCAGCTTGGCGCTGACCTCTTCCGGCTTTTCCTGCTGCGTCCAATGGCCGCTGTCCCTGACGAGATACTTTTCGAGATCCGGCACCAGCCTCTCCATGCCATCGGCAGCCGAGGGCGGCAGCACCGCGTCGTTCTCGGCCATGATCATCAGAGACGGCACGCGCACGTGATGATCCAGGTCCTTGGAGTTCTGCCAGTTGCGGGTGAAGTTGCGGTACCAGTTGATGCCGCCGGTGAAGCCGGTTTTCGCAAAGGTGTCGACGAACACCTTCTTCTCTTCGGCCGACAGGATCGGCGTGCGCGGATCGAATTTTGCATCGTAGGCCGCAATCATCTGCGGAAACGCCAGGTTGGTCTTTGGCGACGCCCCGACGCCGGCAACCGGCGGCTCGGTCGGCTTCGCGTCCGGCCGTGGCAGCGGCTTGCGCATGAAGGCATCGAAGGTCTGCTCGACGCGGCTGCCAAAAATCCTGTCCGGCTCGCGCGCCGGGTCCTGGAACTGCACGATGTACATCTGGTCGCCGAACCGCTTGCGGAACAGCTCGATCGGATCGGCCGGCGCACGGTCCCAATGCGGCGTGTTCACGCCGACGACGCCGGCGACGCGCGAAGGGTGGCGCAGCGGCATCTGCCAGACGATGAAGCCGCCCCAGTCGTGTCCGACGAAGATCGCCTTGCCGATTTCGAGATGGTCGAGCAGACCGACGAGATCGCCGGTCAGATGTTCCATGTCGTAGTCCTCGACCGGCTCCGGCCGATCGGTCGCGCCATAGCCGCGCTGGTCCGGCGCGATCACGCGGATGCCGGCCTCGCTCAGCGCCTTGATCTGGTGACGCCAGGAGAAGGCGAGCTCCGGCCAACCATGGCACAGCACCATCGGCGGCTTGTCGCTCTTCGGGCCCGCCTCGTAATAGCCCATGCGAATTCCGTTCGTCTGCACGAACTTGAGCGGCGGCATTTCAATCATCACAGGATTCCTGGCAAACTTTCCTACTCGGCGGCGCCCTTGACGTCGGCCGCGGGCGGCGCGTGGGCCGCTTCCAGCGCGGCGAACTCCTCCGGCAGCATGTCGCACATCACCTGCACGTGCGGGATGATGTTGGCTCCGACGATGAAGCCGAAATCGAGCTGGTCGCGGTAGCTCTGCACGGTGATGTTGAGCGCCTGCCCGTGGGTGGAGATCGACACCGGATAGATGTGCAGCAGCTCGGCACCCGCGGCATAGAGCGTCTGCCGCGGCCCCGGCACGTTGGAGACGGTGATGTTGGCCGCCGGCGGCAGCACGTCCGACAGATTCGAGCGGCTGTAGAGCAGCGCCAGGATCTGCACCATCATCGGCGCGCCAAGCATCGAGATATTGGAGACCTGCGGCATCAGCGCGCGCAGCGGATGCGACATCTCCTTGGCCTTGGTCGACTGCGCGATGATCGCCTCCAGCCGTCCCTTGGGATCGTCGACATTGGTGGCGATCGAGCAGATCATGCCGAACACCTGGTTGTTGGCCTCGGTGTTGCCCTCCTCGCGGAGCGAGATCGGCACCGCCGCAGTGAGCGATTTCGCGGGCAGCGTGCCGTATTGCTGGAGATAGCGCCGCACCACGCCGGAGGCGAGCGCGAGCACCACGTCATTGAGCTTGCCGCCGGCCTGCTTGGCGAGCGCCTTGGCGCGCGATAACGGAATCGAGACGCCAGCAAAGCTGCGCTCGGAGGAGATCGACTTGTTGAGCATGGTCGGCGGCGAGACCATGCTGGCAAGGCTCTCGCGCGAGTTCGGATCGGAGATCTTGCCGAGCACGTCGGAGACGCTCTTCAGCACGGTCGGAATGTTGCCGGCAAAGCGTACCGCGCTTTCGATCTGGTACATCGCATTGTCGAACAGGATCGAGCCGATGTCGCTCTTGCCCGTGCGCGGCAGTTGCAGGTTCTTGGCGGCTTGCGAGGCCTCGAGCGGCTGGGTGAAGAGCTGCTGGTAGGAATCGAGCAGATTGGCGGCGATGTCGCGCGGTTCCTGGCCTGGCTTCGCCCCGCCCACCGGCGGCTCGACCTGTCGCGGGATCGGCGAGACGTCGTAGATCATGTTGGTCAAGGCTGCGCCGGCACCGCCGTCGATCGCGGCATGGTGCATCTTGGAATAGAGACCGACCTCGTTGTCCTTCATGCCCTCGAACACGTAGAACTCCCAGAGCGGACGGGCGCGGTTCAGCAGCTTGGCATGCATCCAGCCGACGATGCGCTCGAGGGTGGCGCGGTCGCGCGGCGCTGGCAGGCTGGCGCGGAAGATGTGACGATCGATGTCGAACTGGTCGTCCTCGACCCAGGAGGGATGATCGATATCGAGCGGCGCCTTTTCGAGGCGCGCTTTCAGGATCGGCGCGATGTGCAGCCGCGAGGCGATCATCGCCTTGAAGTCTTCGAAGAAGTCGCCCTTGTAGTCGTCAGGCAGGCGAAAGATCGCCATGCTACCGACATGCATCGGCATCTCCGGCGTTTCAAGATAGAGAAACGACGCGTCCAGCGACGACAGCTTCTTACCGTCACCCATAGTTTCCTCCCACACATTGGACTGGCGCCTTACCGGCGCTTCTTGTCAGGCCGATACTGTAGGGTCCGGCGGGGCATATGCAATGGCAAACGGGCCCGCCCGGTCGAATGGCCAGAACTCCCCTTCCGGTTGTGCCAGCCGATCGGCCACGGCCCAGAGCGCTGCGGGGTTGACCCCGAGCCCGATATGGCTCGCGAAATAGACCTCGATGTTCTCGGCACGCTCGCAGGGCCGGCACTGGCAGGTGCGCCAGTGCACGATGCCGTCGCTGCGCGAAAAGATCGAGCTGCTCGGCACCGGCAGGTCGCCGGCGATGGCCTCGCGCAGTTCGGAAAAGTCCTCGACCCGTTCGCCCGACAGCGCTTCATAGAGCCGCGTCGCATTGGTCGCCCGCACGTCATTGGCGAAGGGGCTGCCGAGCGTAATGACATAGCGGACCATATCGGGCGCCTGGAGCGCGAGGTCGCGGGCATAGACGCCGCCGAGGCTCCATCCGACGAGGCTGACCTTGCGCCCGGTCGCGGCATGAATTTCCGCCAGACGGGCACGCAGCGCGTCCCGAACGCGCGCCAGCCCGCCGAGATTGCGGCCCATCCGCCAGGCCTGGGCGTCATAGCCGAGTTCGTGCAGATAGCGGCGCATCGGCGCCATCGACAGGTCGCTGGCGAGAAAGCCGGGCAGCGCCAGCACCGGATGGCCGTCGCCCTTCGGCGCCTGCATCAGAAGCGGCGACAGCAACAGGCTGGCGTTGAATTCGAACAGGCCGCGCGCTTCGGCGAGCAGGAGCCCGAGGCCCGGCGGACGGAGCCGGGACGACAGCTCTGCTCCGTCCGGCTCAACCGGCATTATTTCTTCTTGTCGCTGCTGCGCGGCGCGCCGAGCCCGGCCATCGTCACGAACATGTTCTGAAACTGCTCGGCCAGCTTCGGATCGAAGGAGAACCAGCTCTGGATCAGCGATTCCGGCGAGACCTTTTCGATGTTGCTCAGCACCTGCTGCTGCAACTTGTCCATGACTGCCGTCTGCATCGGCCCCACGTCGGGTAACCCGAAGAACTGGCGGGCCTCGAGAGGAGTGCAGTCGATTTCGATGTTAACCTTCATGTCCCCTCCTGATCGGATTCGGGCGGCCTTGCCGCAGTATCACCGCGAGTTGTGGTACGACGCAAGCGACCTGATGCGGGCGCCACATGGCCGCTCCCGCAATCGGTCAATATGGTCAATCAAAAGTCGAATGTCGCGGGTGGGCGATCTGTCGGACTATCGGTCAGCATTGCTGCACAGCGGCGCAAGTTGGCGCGTTCCTTGCTGGAATGGCGCTTGCACGGTGCAAAAACTCTGGGCAACATGGATTCATAAGCCGGCCGAACAATCAAAAATCACGGCACGGCGGAGTGGAGAGGGTCAAGAATGTCGGTACGTCAGGGTCTTTTAGCGATGACGCTCGCCTCGGCGCTTGCGTTTACGGTCTCACCGGCCGTGAGTCAGACGCTGCGCTACGCCAACCAAGGCGAGCTCAAATCGCTCGATCCCTACACGCTCAATGAAAGCACCACCCATGCCCATCTCGGCCATGTCTATGAAGGCCTCGTCGAGCGGGACAAGGACCTCAAGATCATCCCGGCCCTGGCGGAAAGCTGGGAAATACCGGAGCCGACCCGCTGGCGCTTTCACCTGCGCAAGGGCGTGAAATTCCACAATGGCGACCCCTTCACCGCCGACGACGTCGTGTTCTCCGCCGAGCGCGTGCGCGCCCCGGGTTCGAACCTGCAGAACCGTCTCCCCGCCGACGCCAAAGTCGTCAAGGTCGACGACTACACCGTCGATTTCGTCCTCAGCTCGCCCAACCCCATCCTCCATGGGCAGTGGGACGTCTGGTACATCATGGACAAGAAATGGGCTGAGGCGAACAATGCGGTGGCACCGACGCCGGTCGCCGCCACGACTCCGAGCTACGCCTCGCTTCATGAGAATGGCACCGGCCCCTTCACGATCGAGAGCCATCAGCCCGGTGTGAAGACCGTGTTCAAGGCCAATCCGAACTACTGGAAGAAGCCCGAACACAATCTCAAGGAGATCATCTTTACGCCAATCGCCTCGGACGCGACGCGCGTCGCGGCGCTGTTGTCGGGCGAGGTCGACGTCATCGAGCCGGTTCCGATCCAGGACATCCAGCGCGTCAATGCGAGCCCCAATGCGACGGTGCTGTCCGGGCCGGAACTGCGTACGATCTTCATCGGCATGGACGAGTCGCGCGACGAGCTCCTGTTCTCGAATATCAAGGGCAAGAACCCCTTCAAGGACGTCCGCGTCCGCGAGGCCTTCTACAAGGCAATCGACGTCGAGCTGATCAAGAACCGTGTCATGCGCGGGCTCTCGACGCCCTCAGCCCTCATGGTCGCACCGGAGCTCTATCCGCTGTCCAAGGAGTTCACGCGGCCGAAATTCGATCTCGATGGCGCCAAGAAGCTCTTGACGGAGGCCGGCTATCCCGATGGCTTCGAGGTCACGATGGACTGCCCGAACGACCGCTACGTCAATGACGCCGCGATCTGTCAGGCCGTGGTCGGCATGCTGGCCCGCATCGGCGTCAAGGTGAGCCTGCTGGCGCAGCCCAAGGCGCAATATTTCGCCAAGGTCCTGAAGCCGGGCGGCTTCAAGACCTCGTTCTTCCTGCTGGGCTGGACGCCGGCCACGATGGACTCCCAGAACGTGCTGCACGACATCATGGGCTGTCGCGACGATCCGAAGGATCCCAACCGCGGCGAAGCCAACCTCGGCGGCTACTGCAACAAGCAGGTCGACGAGCTCACGGACAAGATCCTGGTCGAGCCCGATGTGACCAAGCGCAATCTGCTGATCAAGCAGGCCTTCGAGATCGCCAACAAGGATTACGCCTATATCCCGCTGCATCAGCAGGCGCTGGCCTGGGGCGTATCGAAGAAGGTGAAACTGGTTCAGCGCGCGGACAACCAGGTCCTGCTCTACTGGGCCACCAAGCAGGAAGAGTAAGTATTGACGTGTTGTGAAGTCCCGGAAGCCTCGGCTTCCGGGACTTGCCGTTTAGAGTTGCGCAATGATGCGGGCCTCTGAAGAGACCTGAAAGGAACCGATGCTCGCTTTCACGCTTCGCCGGGCAATCCAGGCGATCGGCGTCATGATCGCCGTCGGGATCATTTCGTTTTCGATGTTCCGCTTCGCCGGCGATCCCGTGAACCAGATGGTCGGAATCGACACCTCCGGCGCCGAACGCGCCGCGATCCGCCAATCGCTCGGCCTCGACGATCCCGTCATCGTGCAGTTCGGCCGCTATGTCGCCAATGCGGCACAATTCAAATTCGGCATTTCCTACCAGTTCCGCCTTCCGGTCACGAACCTGTTGATGGAGCGGATGCCGGCGACGCTGGAGCTCGCGATCTGCGCCACCATCTTCGCGATGGTCGGCGGCATTCTGATGGGTGTCTATTCGGCGCTCCGCCGCGACAGCTTGCTGGCCCACGCATTCCAGGCAATCTCGCTGATCGGCATCTCGCTGCCGACCTTCCTGATTGGCATCCTGTTGATCTATCTGTTCTCGGTGACGCTCGGCTGGCTGCCCTCGTTCGGCCGCGGCGACGTCGTGCATATCGGCTGGTGGACGACGGGGCTGCTCACGCTCTCCGGATTGAAGGCGCTGATCATGCCGTCGATCACGCTCGGCCTTTTCCAGATGACGCTGATCATGCGCCTGGTTCGCGCCGAGATGCTGGAGGTGATGCGCACCGACTATATCCGCTTTGCTCGCGCCCGCGGCCTCACGACGCGCGCGATCCATTTCGGCCACGCGTTGCGCAATACGCTGGTTCCGGTGATCACCGTGGCGGGCCTGCAATTTGGCTCGGTAATTGCATTTGCGATCATCACCGAGACCGTATTCCAGTGGCCGGGAATGGGGCTGTTGTTTGTGCAGGCCGTGCAGAATGTCGACATCCCGATCATGGCGGCGTATTTGATGATGGTGTCCCTGATCTTCGTCACCATCAATCTCGTCGTCGACATCCTCTATACCATCGTCGATCCGCGTTTGCGCTCGACGGTCAGCCGGGCACACTGAGATGAGCGAGGCCGTCGTCCAGCACAAAGCGGAAGAGCCCCTCGCGCGCGGCGCAGCCCGTTCCGGCTGGTTCAAGCGCGCTGTCGAGAGCGACCTGTTCTACTCCTTCCGCCGTTCCAAGATCACCATGATCGCGGCTGCGATCACGGTGCTGTTCTTTCTGCTGGCGATCTTCGCCTCCGTGCTCGCCGTGCAAAACCCGTTTGATCCGGCGCAGCTCCAGCTCCTGAACTCGCGCATCTCGCCGCTCTGGACCGCGGACGGTCAGAGCCCGTTCCTGCTCGGCACCGACGAGCAGGGCCGCGACGTCCTGTCCGCGATCCTCTACGGCTTGCGGATCTCTCTTCTCGTCGGCGTCCTCGGCGTCGTGTTCTCCGGCGCGCTCGGAATCCTCCTTGGCCTGACGGCCGGCTATTTCGGCGGCGCTGTCGATGGCCTGATCATGCGCGTTGCCGACGTGCAGCTCTCCTTCCCCGCGATCCTGATCGCGCTCCTCATCAACGGCATCGCCAAGTCGGTGCTCGGCAACAAGCTCGACGAGATGAGCATGCTCGGCGTCCTGGTGCTCGCAATCGGCCTGAGCTTCTGGGTGCAATATGCCCGCACGGTACGCGGCTCGGTGATGGTCGAGAAGAACAAGGACTATGTCGCCGCCGCGCAGCTGATCGGCCTGCCCGCGCCCGTGATCATGCTGCGCCACGTGTTGCCGAACACGATGGGGCCGATCCTGGTGATTGCCACCATCAACCTCGCGCTCGCGATCATCACCGAGGCGACACTGTCGTTTCTCGGCTCCGGCATGCCCGAGACCATGCCCTCGCTCGGCACGCTGATCCGCATCGGAAACAACTACCTGTTCGCCGGCGAATGGTGGATCGTCGCCTTCCCGGGACTGGCGCTCGCGGTGCTGATCCTCTCCATCAACCTGCTGGGCGACTGGCTGCGCGACGCGCTCAATCCCAAGCTCAGGTGAGTCCACCTCGTCCATGACCGACACAGTTCTCTCCGTGCGTAACCTTCAGGTGGAGTTTGCCTCCCGTCGCGGCACGCTGCGCGCGATCGACGGCGTCTCCTTCGACATCGCCAAGGGCGAGGTGTTGGGCGTGGTCGGCGAATCCGGCGCCGGCAAGTCGGTCACCGGGCTCTCCGTGATTGGCCTGATCGATCCGCCCGGCCGAATCGCCGGCGGCGAGATTTTTCTCGCCGGCACGCGCATCGACAACCTGCCACCGGAGGAAATGCGCCGTGTCAGGGGCAAGCGGATCGGGATGATCTTCCAGGATCCGCTGACCTCGCTGAACCCGCTCTACAAGATCGGCGACCAGATCGTGGAGACGATCCGCACGCATCTGAACCTGTCCGAGCAGGCCGCGCGACGCCGCGCCATCGATCTCCTCGCCGAGGTCGGCATCCCCGCGCCGGAAAAGCGCATCGACGGCTATCCCCACGAATTCTCCGGTGGCATGCGTCAGCGCGTGGTGATTGCACTCGCGATCTGCGCCGAGCCCGAGCTGATCATCGCGGACGAGCCGACCACCGCGCTCGACGTCTCCGTGCAGGCGCAGATCATCTCGCTGATCAAGCGGCTCGGACGCGACCACGGCACCGCCGTGATGCTGGTGACCCACGACATGGGCGTGATCGCGGAGACCTCCGACCGCGTCGCGGTGATGTATGCCGGCCGCGTCGCCGAGATCGGCCCGGTGCAGGACGTCGTGAAGAATCCGCTGCACCCCTACGCCAAAGGCCTGATGGGCGCGATCCCGACGCTCGCCGGCGAGGACAAGCGCCTGGTGCAGATCCCGGGCTCCATGCCGCGCCTGTCGGCGATCCCGCGCGGCTGTTCGTTCAATCCGCGCTGCGCCTTTGCGTTCGACCGCTGCCGGGTCGAGCGGCCCGAGCCGCTTGCCCAGGGCGCACAATTGGTGGCCTGCCACCTCTATGACACCGTCCCTGCGGAGAGCGCAGCATGAGCGCCCCCTTCGTCCAGGCCAGGAACTTGCGCCGCGTCTTCGACGTCTCGAAGCCATGGCTGAACCGGGTGCTCGAGGGCGGCCATCTCGAATATCTCAAGGCCGTCGACGGCGTCACCTTCGACATCAACAAGGGCGAGACCTTTGCGCTGGTCGGAGAATCCGGCTCGGGCAAGACGACGGTTGCACGGATGATCGTCGGGCTGCTGCCGCCGAGCTCGGGCCAGGTCCTGATCGACGGCGTTTCGATGACTGATCCAAAGCAGGCGCCGGCGCGTCGCCGCCTACGCCGCCGCATCCAGATGATCTTCCAGGATCCCTATGCGAGTCTCAATCCGCGTTTCCGGGTTGACGCCATCATCGCCGAGCCGATCCGCGCCTTCGACCTGATCCAGGGCGAGCGCGACATCCAGGCTCGCGTCGGCGAATTGTTGAGCCTGGTCGGACTGCATCCCGACGACCGGCTGAAATACCCGCATGAGTTCTCCGGCGGCCAGCGCCAGCGCATCGCGATCGCGCGCGTGCTGGCGTCCGACGCCGAGTTCATCGTCTGCGACGAGCCGACCTCGGCGCTGGACGTGTCCGTGCAGGCGCAGATCCTCAACCTGATGCGCGATCTCCAGGACAAGTTCGGCCTCACTTACATGTTCATCAGCCACAACCTTGCGGTCGTCCGCCACATGGCGAGCCGCGTCGGCGTGATGTATCTCGGCCGCATCGTCGAAATCGCCGAAGGACGTGAGCTGTTCGCGCGCCCGCGCATGCCTTACACCAAGATGCTGCTCGGCGCGGTGCCGGATCTGGCGATGTCCGGCCGCCAGCGTATTCCGGTCAAGGGCGAGATCCCGAACCCGATCAATCCACCACCGGGCTGCGCCTTCAATCCGCGCTGCCCCCTCGCCTTCGATCTCTGTCGAAAGGAGACGCCACAACTGATCGACGGCGTCGCCTGCCACGCCGTCAACACCGCGCCGGTGCCGGCGTGACGCGCGCGTGCCATGCTGACCGCGCAATTGGCAGCGGGTCTTGCCTGTGATCAATTGCGGTCGCCGCAAACAAGAAAAGTGATCTCTTATGGCCAGCAACATCAATCCCGATCCCTTCACGACGCGGCCCGAGATCGAAGGAACGTTCGGGGTCGTCGCCACCACACACTGGATCGCAACCGCCGTCGGCATGGCCATCCTCGAAAAAGGCGGCAACGCGTTTGACGCCGGCGTCGCGGTGGCCTTTACCCTGCAAGTGGTCGAGCCGCATCTCAACGGCCCCGGTGGGGACGTGCCCATCATCGTGCACGACGTGAAGCGCGGCCGCACCGAGGTGATCTGCGGCCAGGGCCCGGCGCCGGCGCGCGCAACCATCGCCCACTACAAGAGCGAAGGTCTCGACATGGTGCCCGGCACCGGCCTGCTCGCGGCCTGCGTCCCCGGCACCTTCGAATCCTGGATGATGCTGCTCCGCGACTACGGCACGATGCGCGTGCGCGACGTGCTGGAAGGCGCGATCTCCTACGCACGCGACGGCTATCCGCTGGTCGAGCGTGCCTGCGCGACCATCAAGACCGTCGAGCAGCTGTTCCGCAAGCACTGGCCGACGTCGGCAGCGGTTTACCTACCAAATGGCGAAGTTCCAAAACCCGGCACGCTCTTCACCAACAAGACTCTCGCTGCGACCTACGCCCGCATTCTCAGCGAAGCCGAAAGCGGCGGCGGTGGCCGCGACGCCGAGATCGAGCGCGCGCGGAACGCCTGGTCGAAAGGCTTCGTCGCCGAGGCCATCGACAAGTTCTGCCGGACCCAGGAGGTGATGGACGTCAGCGGCTCGCCGCATCGTGGCGTGCTCTCGGCCGACGACATGGCGCGCTGGCAGCCGACCATCGAAACGCCGCTGACCTATGACTACGGCCGCTACACCGTCTGCAAGGCCGGCATCTGGAGCCAGGGTCCGGTCACCTTGCAACAGCTCGCGCTGCTCAAGGGTTTTGCCCTCGACGGGCTCGATCCGACGGGCCCCGAATTCATCCATCTCCAGATCGAATGCGCCAAGCTCGCTTTCGCTGACCGCGAAAAGTTCTACGGCGATCCCAAATTCAACGAGATCCCGGTCGCGACGCTCCTGTCGGATGCCTACAACGACGAACGCCGCAAGCTGGTCACCGACAAGGCCTCGCTCGACTTCCGGCCCGGCTCGGTCGAAGGCTTTGGCGGGGTCGTCAAGCTGCGCCGCGCCGAAGGCCAACGCGAGGCTGTCGGCGCGCTCGGCGCCGGCGAGCCCACCGTCGGCAGGTTCGGCGAGGTGCGCGGTGACACCGTGCATTTCGACATCATCGATAAGGCCGGCAACATGGTGTCCTCGACGCCGTCGGGCGGCTGGCTGCAATCCTCGCCGGTCATTCCGGAGCTCGGCTTTTGTCTCGGCAGCCGCGCCCAGATGTTCTGGCTGGAGGAAGGTCACCCCGCCTCGCTCGCGCCGGGCAAGCGTCCGCGCACCACGCTGTCGCCGACCATGGCGCTGCGTGACGGCGAGCCGTATCTCGCCTGGGGATCCCCGGGCGGTGACCAGCAGGATCAGTGGATCACGCAGTTCTTCCTGCGGCATGTCCACTGCAACCTCAATCTCCAGGAGGCGATCGACGCGCCGGCCTGGCATTCGGAGCATTTCCCGATCTCGTTCTGGCCGCGCACTGCGCGTCCCGGCGTGCTCGTGGTCGAGAACCGCGTGCCCAAGGCGACGATCGAGAATTTGCGCGAGCGCGGGCACATCGTGGAGGTCGGTCCCGACTGGTCCGAGGGCCGCCTCACCGCCGCATCGCGCGTCGGGGTGCGCCGACGTGCCGCCGCCAATCCGCGCGGCATGCAGGGATACGCTGCGGGGCGCTGACCGAGACGAGCACGACATGACCTGGTCGATCATCGCGCGAAATCCTGCCACCGGCCAATTCGGCATCGCGGTCGCGACGCGCTTTTTCGCCGTCGGCGCGCGCGTCCCCTTTATCGCCGCTGGCCTTGGCGCCATCGCGACGCAGGCTTTCGTCAATCCCTATTATGGCATCGACGGCGTCAAGCTGTTGCGCGAAGGCCTGAATGCACATGACGTGCTCGCGGCGCTGCTCGCGACCGACGATGGCCGTGAAAGCCGCCAGGTCCACATCATGGACGCCAGCGGTGAGGTTGCGGCGCACACCGGCCGCGACTGCGTCGACTGGTACGGACACACGGCGGGAAGCGGCCTCTCCATTGCCGGCAACATGCTCGCCGGTCCTGACGTCCTCAGCGAGACCGCGAAAACCTACATCGCCAATGACAGCTTGCCTTTCCCGCGCCGCCTGCTGGCGGCGATGCGCGCCGGCGAAGCCGCCGGCGGCGACAAGCGCGGCAAGCAGTCTGCTGCACTGCTCATCCATGGCGAGGAGGAATGGTCCGCGCTCGACCTGCGCGTCGATGATCATCCCGATCCGCTTGCCGAACTGGCACGGCTCGAGCAGGTCAGCAACGAGCTCTGGGTGCATTTCCGTGAATCGCTGCCGACGCGCCGGAACCCAGCCGGGATCACCGACCGCGCCGTGATCGATGCCCGCATCGCGGCGGCCCGCACGACAGAGCAATGAGCGCGGCGCCCCTCATCGAGATCGAGAACCTGCGCGTCCGCTTCCATGGCGACGATGGCCGCATCACCCACGCGGTGGACAGCGTCGATCTCAGCGTCGTCAACGGCGCGACGCTCGGCCTCGTCGGGGAATCCGGTTGCGGCAAGAGCGTGACGTCGCTTGCGATCATGGGACTGTTGCCGAAGCAGACCAGCGAGGTCACCGGCAAGATCCGCTTCGATGGCATCGATCTCCTGCAAAGCTCCGACAAGAGCCTGCGCGACCTGCGCGGCAACCGGCTCGCGATGATCTTCCAGGAACCGATGACCTCGCTCAACCCGAGCTTCACCATTGGCGACCAGATCATCGAGACGATCCTGCGCCACCGCGGCGGCTCAAGGAAGGGTGCCCGCGAGCGGGCGATCGACCTGCTCCGTCGCGTCCACATTCCCTCGCCCGAGCGGCGCATCGACGAATACCCGCACAAGCTCTCCGGCGGCATGCGCCAGCGCGTGATGATCGCGATGGCACTCGCCTGCGACCCCCGTCTTTTGATCGCTGACGAGCCGACCACGGCGCTCGACGTCACCCTGCAGGCGCAGATCCTGGAGCTGATGCGCGAATTGAAGGCGGCGAGCGGCGCCGCCATCATCCTGATCACCCATGATCTCGGCGTCGTCGCCGAAGTCTGCGACGAGGTCGCCGTGATGTATGCCGGCGAGATCGTCGAGCGCGCGCCGGTGGACGAGTTGTTTGCCTCGCCGCAGCATCCCTACACCGTCGGCCTGCTCGGCTCGATCCCGCGGCTCGACCACCACGCCGAGCAGCTTGCAACCATCGAAGGCATGGTGCCGAACATGGCGCAGCCACCGGCCGGCTGCCGCTTTGCTGCAAGGTGCCCGTTCATGCTGGAGGCCTGCACGAAAGCGCCGCCGCCGCTTGCCGAAGTCAGCACCGGCCACCTCTCGCGCTGCATCCGCGCGCCGCTCGAGCAGCTGGTGTCGTGATGGCGCTGCTCTCTTCTCTCGTGCCCCGGGCGCGGCGCAGCACAAGCGCAGTGCAGTGGTGCGCTGCTGAACCGGGGCCCATTTTGCGACGAGCTGGGTCCCGGTTCAGCGGCGCAACACTTCGCGTTGCGCCGCGCCCGGGACACGAGACAAGTCCTCGCGAGGAGTGGACGCGATGACAGCGCTGCTCGAGGTCGAAAATCTGGTCAAGCATTTCGTCGCCGAGCGCTCGCTGCTCGGCAGACCCAGGGCCCTCGTCAAGGCCGTCGACGGTGTCAGCTTTACACTTGAAGCTGGCAAGACGCTGGCACTGGTCGGCGAATCCGGCTGCGGCAAATCGACGGTCAGCCGCCTGGTGCTGCGGTTGATCGAGCCGGACGCCGGCAGCGTTCGTTTCGAGGGGCGCGATCTGCTCAAGCTTGACGCCAACGCGCTGCGCGCCTTCCGCCGAAAGGCGCAGATCATCTTTCAGGACCCCTACGCCTCCCTCAACCCCCGGATGACGGTCAGCCAGATCCTGACCGAGCCGCTGGCGCTGCATGACCTCGTCCCGCCATCACGGCGGCGCGAACGCGTCGAAGAACTGTTGCAGCTGGTCGGACTTGAGCCGCGGCTGGCGCGCCGCTATCCGCACGAATTCTCGGGCGGCCAGCGCCAGCGCATCGCGATTGCCCGTGCGCTCGCGGTCGAGCCCGGGCTGATCATCTGCGACGAGCCGGTCTCGGCGCTCGACGTATCGATCCGCTCGCAGATCCTGAACCTGCTGCGCGAATTGCAGGACCGGCTCGGCCTCGCCTACATCTTCGTGTCCCACGACCTTGCCGTGGTGAAGCATATCGCCGACCGCGTCGCGGTGATGAACCTCGGCCGCATCGTCGAGACGGCCGAAGCCGACGCGCTCTTCGCCGCGCCGCGCCATCCCTATAGCCGCGCGCTGCTGTCCGCGATCCCCTTGCCGCAGCCGCACGCAAAGCGAAGCACCATCCTGCTCAAGGGCGAGATGCCGAGCGCGCTCAACCCGCCGGCAGGCTGCCGCTTTCACACTCGCTGCCCGTTCGTGATCGACCGCTGCCGCAGCGAGGCACCGCAACTTTTGGCTGATGGCAGCGGCCACGCCACGGCGTGTCACCGCGTCGCGGAACTGCCGCCGGCCGACGCCGTCCTGCCAGCCCCGTACGCGTTGTCGCCGGCGCTTGCGAAATTGGTTACCGCCTTCAGCCGAAAGACGGAAGGCGCTGGCCCCTCCGGGGTTGGTATACAAGATGCACCGGCACCTAGGTAGCCGCCAGCTATGGGGATGATGCAATGAAGATGTTCCGCCTCGCGGCCACCACCGCCACATTGCTGATGTCGCTCGGCGCCGTGCAGGCCCAGACCACGCTGCGTATCGGGCTTGCCGAGGACCCCGATATCCTCGATCCGACCATGGCGCGCACCTATGTCGGCCGCATCGTGTTCGCCGCATTCTGCGACAAGCTGTTCGACATCGACGAGAAGCTCAACATCGTGCCGCAGCTCGCGCTGTCCAGCGAGACCGCCGACGACGGCAAAGCGCTCGTGATCAAGCTCCGGCCCGGCGTGAAATTCCATGATGGCGAGCCGTTCGACGCGGAAGCGGCAAAGTTCTCGCTCGAGCGGCACCTCACTCTCCCCGGCTCGTTCCGCAAGCCCGAGCTCGCCTCGGTCGACCATGTCGAGGTGGTCGATCCCCTCACCATCAGGCTGGTGCTGAAGGCGCCGTTCTCGCCGCTGCTCGCACAGCTCACCGATCGCGCCGGCATGATGGTCTCGCCGAAAGCGGCCAAGGCCGAAGGCGACAAGTTCGGCCTGCATCCGGTCTGCGCCGGTCCCTACAAATTCGTCGAACGCGTACAGCAGGACCGCATCGTTTTCGAGAAATTCGCCGACTATTGGAACAAGGACAACATCTTCATCGACCGCGTCGTGTTCCAGCCGATCGTCGATTCAACCGTGCGCCTTGCCAATCTGAAATCCGGCGGGCTCGACCTGATCGAGCGGGTGCTCGCGACCGATCTGAAGGACGTGCGGGCCGACTCGCGGCTGAAGGTCGCGACCGCGATCGAGCTCGGCTATCAGGGCGTCACGCTCAACATCGGCAAGGACAAGGCCAAAGGACCGCTCAGCCAGTCCGCAAAGGTGCGCCAGGCGCTCGATCTGGCCATCGACCGCGAGGCGATCAACCAGGTCGTTTTCAACGGCGAGTTTCAGGTCGGCAACCAATGGGTCAATCCCGACCACCCCTATTATCAGAAGGCGTTTCCGGTCCGCGCCCGCAACGTGGAGAAGGCCAAGGCGCTGTTGAAGGAAGCCGGTGTGACGCCGCCTGTCAGCGTCGATTTCCTGGTGCCGAAAGGCGCGGAAACCGAAACGCCGGCGCAGGTGATCCAGTCGATGGCGGCGGAAGCCGGCTTCGACATGAAGATCCGTGTCACTGAGTTTGCGACCGGGCTCAAGCAGGCCGAGGCCGGTGATTATCAGGCCTTCATGCTCGCCTGGAGCGGCCGCGTCGACCCCGACGGCAACTCCTACATCTTCCTGCACAGCGATGCGCCGCAGAACTACGGCGCGTGGAACAATGCACAGGCCGACAAGGCGCTCGAGGAAGCCCGGCTCGTCAGCGATCCCGACAAGCGCAAGGCGATCTATGAGACTCTGGCGAAGCTGGTTCAGGAGGAAGAACCGATCCTCTATCTCTACCACCGCCGCATCATCATCGCTCACACGACCAAGCTTGAAGGATACAAGCAGATGCCGGACGGCCTCGTACGTGTCGTCGGCCTCAAGCTGAAGTGACGCGCTTGGCAACCCGCTCGTGTCCCGGACGCGGCGCGGCGCGCGAGCGCTGCACCGCAGAGCCGGGACCCAGACCCCCAAACAATGATGCATGGGTCCCGGTTGAGCGTCGCAACATTGCATGTTGCGCCGCACCCCGGACATGGGAGCGTCCATGCTGAACTTCCTCGCCCGCCGTCTCGCGCAGATCATCCCGACGCTGTTCTTCGTGTCGGTGCTGATCTTCTCGCTCCAGCAACTCCTGCCGGGCGATCCGGCGCTGGTGATGGCCGGCGAGGAGCGTGATCCCGCCGTGATCGAGCAGATCCGCCGGCAATACCGGCTCGATCAGCCGATCCCCGTCCAATACGCCTATTGGGTGAAGGGCGTTCTGACCGGCGACTTCGGCGAATCCCTGCGCAACAAGATGCCGGTGCGCACGCTGATCGCGCAGAAGCTTCCCGTGACGCTGCAGCTCGCGTCGATGGCGATCCTGATCGCGTTCCTGATCGGCATTCCCGCCGGCATCGTCTCGGCGGTCAAGAAAGGCACGGCCTGGGACTACGGTGCCAACCTGTTCGCGCTGTGGGGCATCTCGACGCCGAACTTCTGGCTCGGCATCATGCTGATCTTCCTGTTCTCGATCGAGCTCGGCTGGCTGCCGGCCTCCGGCTATGTGCCGCTGACCGAGGACTGGCGCGCGAGCCTTGCCGCCACGATCATGCCAGCCTTCGTGCTCGGCAATGCCATCGCCGCGATCTTGATGCGGCATACGCGCAGCGCCATGCTTCAGGTGCTGGAGAGCGACTATGTCCGCACCGCGCGCGCCAAGGGCCTCCTGGAGCGGACCGTCATCCTCAAGCACGCCATGCGCAATGCGCTGACGCCGGTGATCACGCTCGGTGCGCTCGAGCTCGGCACACTCTTGTCGGGCGCGGTACTGACCGAGCAGATCTTTTCGATACCCGGTTTCGGCAAGCTGATCGTGGACGCCGTGTTCAACCGCGACTATGCGGTCGTGCAGGGTGTCGTGCTGGTCACCGCGACGATCTACATCACGCTCAACCTGATCGCCGACATCGCCTATATCCTCGTCAATCCGCGGCTAAGAGGTTAGCCCATGGCCGACACCGCGCTCTCGGCCGATCCCTTCACTGATACGAGCGAGCTCGACAGCCCCGCACGCCGCGCCCGGCGACGCCTGTTCAAGCGCAAGGCGGCGGTCCTGGGGCTCGTCGTGATGACGGTGTTCATCCTGCTGGCCCTGCTGGCGCCGCTGATCGTTCCCTATGATCCCGTCGCCACGAGCTGGAGCCTGGTGCGAAAAGCCCCCACCGCGCTGCATTGGTTCGGCACCGATGAGCTCGGCCGCGACATATTGAGCCGCGTCATCTATGGCGCGCGCGCCTCACTGCTCGCTGGCGCTATCTCGGTCGCGATTGCGCTTGGCATCGGCGTACCGCTCGGCCTGCTTGCCGGCTATCGCGGCGGCTTCACCGACGCGCTGATCAGCCGGATCACCGATGCGATGCTCGCATGCCCGTTCCTGATCCTGGCTATCGCGCTCGCGGCGTTCCTGGGTCCAAGCCTCGGCAACGCCATGATCGCGATCGGCATCTCGGCAACGCCAGTGTTCATTCGCCTGACCCGCGGGCAGGTGCTGAGCGTCAAGGCCGAGGATTATGTCGAAGCTGCGCGCGCGCTCGGCAACCCGTCCTGGCGGATCGCATTCGCTCACATCCTGCCCAACATCCTGCCGGCGCTCCTGGTCCAGGCGACGCTGTCGATCGCCGCCGCGATCATCGCGGAGGCCGCGCTTTCATTCCTGGGGCTCGGCCAGCAGCCGCCGGCGCCGTCCTGGGGCAGCATGCTCAACGCCGCCCAGCGCTTCCTGACGCAGGCGCCGTGGATGGCGATATGGCCGGGCCTTGCGATTTTCCTGGTCGTGCTGTCCCTGAACCTGCTCGGCGACGGCCTGCGCGATGCGCTCGATCCGCGCCAGCGCTAGATCACGACCTCGCGCACCACGCGCCGGCAATCCATCTCGAATTCGAGATCCACCACCGGCGGCCGTGCAAAGTGCCAGGTCAGGCCGGAGCGCAAAGCGCCACGACGGACCAGTTCGTCGGCCAGCGCGTGGTGGAAATCGCGGATCGAATAGGCCTGCACGGCCGTTGTCTCCTTCCAGCCGAAACCAAATGCCGAAAGGCGGCTCTCCATCTGCGACGTGGTGGAGCGGACCTTCTCCGTGATGCCTTCCGGGCTCAGGTCGCGGTAGCGCACGGTGCGCTCGACATAGCTGCCGCTTCCCTCTCGCGCCTCGGCGCCTCCGGCAATTACGAAACTCGGCGGGCTCGATCGCGTCGGCCGCGTGAAGGAGAACGCGTGGAAGGAAGGCTCGGCGGGCGGATCGATCTCGGGACAGACATTGCTGCGCGCTACCGGATTGGTGGTGCCGTCGAAGATGCCCCACTCCGACAGCGTCTTGACGTAGTGCAGATTGAAGTTGCGGAAACCCTCTTCCGTGAACGCGGCCGGCGAGCGCAGCTCGCAGGCGCAGAACGCCGTCAGCGGACGCCCGGCCTCCTGGATAAATTTGGCGGCTTGCGCAAATCCCTCGGCGAGAGGCAGGAGACGATCGAAGCGGACGCGCTCGATCTCGTAGCCGGGGTCGGCGGCGGCACCCGCCGAATACTGGAACACGGACGGAATGAAGCGATAATTGCCGGCGGCGAATTCGCGGGTCATCTTCGAAGCCCTATTCCAGTTGCATGCGGACGCCCTTGGCGCCGTTGAGCAGGCGCTTGAGGTGAAAACCGGCCAGCGCATCGTCGGCGTGCATGCCGACCAGCGCGGCGAAGGCCGGCATGGCCGCGACGTCACCGGCTTCAAGCTTGGCAAAGGCTTCGGAGTATTGCGTCGTCAGAGGCATTTCGAACTTTGCTTGCGGGAGCGGCTCGAAGGCGCGCAGCGGCTCGCTGCGGCCGCGCAGCATGAGGTCACCCACCGGCCGCCCCTGGAAATTGGCTACGCCCTTGGCGATGGTGGCGCTGACGCAGATACGCGTGCCCAAATACTTGTTGGCGGCTTCCAGCCGCGCCGCCGTGTTGATGGTATCGCCATAGGCGGTGTAGTCGAAGAAGCGGCTGCCGCCGAAATTACCAACCAGTGCGGGCCCGGCGTGGACGCCGATGCGTGTCGCGCCAAAATTGACGCCCTTGTCTTTCCAGCGCTGCCGAAAGCCTTCGGCCCATATATCGAGATCGTGCGCGCAGGCGACCGCACGCGTCGCAAAATCGGGTTGATCCCCGGGGGCGTTGAACAGCACCTGGATGGCATCGCCGATGATCTTTGCAACGGTGCCCTCGTGCTCGAACACAACATCGGTCATCCCGCCGACATAGGCGTTGAGAAGCTCGCCCAGCGTCTCCGGTGCCGCACTCTCGACCAGCGTCGTGAAGCCGGTGATATCGGTGAAAATGGTCGCGACGTCGCGCCACTGCACGTCCATGCCGTCGCTCTCGCCGCTCGCCGCGGCCAGACGCTTGGCGATCTCGGGTGAGAAATAGCGCGACAGCGAGGCATGCGCGCGCTCGGCTTCGGCCTGCCGGCGACGCGCCTCGCGCAGCGTCTCGACGTGGCGGATGGTCTTCTGGATCGTGGCCTCCAGATCCGCGAAGTCGATCGGCTTGGTCAGGAAGTCGAAGGCGCCGCGGTTCATCGCGGTGCGGATGTTGCTCATATCGCCATAGGCGGAGACGATGATGGTCGACTTCTTGTCCTCGGCCTCCTGGAGTTTCTGGAGCAGCGAGAGCCCGTCCATCCGCGGCATGTTGATGTCGGACACCACCAGATCGACATGCGGATGCAGCTCGATCGATTGCAGTGCCTCGATGCCATCATGGGCAAACATGAAGCTGACGAGCCCCTCGCGAATCTGCCTGCGAAACTTCTGGAGAACCAGCGCCTCCAGATCGGGTTCATCATCGACAACGAGAATCGTGGATGTCATGCCGCTTGCTCGAGCCTGGTGTCGATCTCCTGCCGCAACAGCGCAAAATCGATCGGCTTGGTCAGAAGTCCCACCGCGCCGCGCTCGATCGCCTTCCGCCGTGTTTCCGCATCGCCGTAGGCCGTAATCATGATCACGGGCACATCCGGGCGTTCTGCGCGCACCTTCGGCAACATGTCGAGCCCGCTCATGCCGGGCATGTTGATGTCGGAGAGGATCAGGATCAGCGAGGGATCGCGCACTTCGACGGCGCGTTCGATCGCCACCGGCGCGGACGGGGCAAATTCCATCTGGAAACGGCCCGCGCGCAGGTCTCGGCGGAACTGCTGACGAAACAGCGCCTCAACGTCGGGCTCATCGTCGACGACAAGGATATAGACGTTCAATTCCTGCCTCCGGTATTGCCTTCTGCCAGCAAGCGCGGCAGCGTAATGATGAATTCGGTGAAAGCACCCGGCTCAGTATTTACGTCGACCGTGCCGCCATGCTGTTTCACCACGATGTCGTGACTCATCGACAGGCCAAGCCCGGTTCCCTCGCCGGCCGGTTTGGTGGTGAAGAAGGGATTGAACATTTTTTCCTTCACCTCGGGCGGGATGCCGGTGCCGTTGTCGCGGATCCTGATTTCGACCTTGTTGCCGAGATTCCTGGTTGACGCGCTCAGCGTCGGCTCAAACTCACCGCCCTCGCTCTCTTTGCGCTTGGTCGCGGCATAGAAGCCGTTCGAAATCAGGTTGAGGAAGACGCGGGTGATCTCCTGCGGATAGATGTCGAGCATGCCGGCGGCCGGATCGAGGTCGCGCTTGAGCGTGATGTTGAAGCCCGGCTTTTCGGCACGCGCGCCGTGATAGGCGAGGTTGAGGCTCTCCTCGACGAGCGCGTTGATGTCCGCCGGCCGCCGCTCGCCCGAGCCTTCGCGCGAATGCAGCAGCATGTTCTTGACGATGGAGTCCGCACGCCTGCCGTGCTGCACCACCTTCTCGAGGTTGCCCTTGAGCATATGGGTAAGCTCGGCGACCTCCTCCTTGGCCTTGTCGTCGAGGCCGGCTCCTTGCAGCACCTCTTTGAGCTCGTCGATCAGCTCGGTCGAGACCGACGAGAAATTGTTGACGAAATTCAGCGGATTCTTGATCTCGTGCGCGATGCCGGCGGTGAGCTGACCGAGCGAGGCCAGCTTCTCGGTCTGGATCAGGCGATCCTGTGCGGTGCGCAGCTCGTCGAGGGACTGGGAGAGCTCCTTGGTGCGCTCCTGGACCTGCTCGAACAGGCGCACATTCTCGATCGCAATGACCGCCTGGTCGGCGAAGGTCTGGACGAGGTCCATCTGGCGCTGGCTGAAGGGGCCCGGATCGGGCCGTCCCAGCAGAAGCACACCTTCAACCGCCTTGTCGCGCATCAGCGGCACGGCGAGCACGGCACGATAGAGGCCGATCACAGGCGCCTGTCCGAAGTCATATTCGGAGTCCTCGCGAATGTCGGGAACGTGAACCGGCTTGCCGTCCATGAAGACGCGGCCGGTGATGGTCTCACGTCCCGGCCTGATCGGGTGAGCCTGCATGAAATCGATGAAGGCTTGCGTGCAGCCCGACTCGGCTTTGAGCCGCATCACCTCGCCATCGCGCAGGCAGATGATGCCGAGCGTGGCGCCGCACAGCGCCTGCGCTGATTCCGTCAGCGTTGTCAGCACGGATTTCAGATCGAACGCGGAACGGCTGATCACCTTGAGCACGTCGGCGGTCGCCGTCTGCTGCTGCAGGGATTCGCTCAATTCCGCCGTGCGCTGCTCGACCTTGTTTTCCAAATCCGCGTAGGACTCCTGCAAGCGCGCGCCCATGTCGTTGAACTGGTTGGCGAGCCCTTCCAGCTCGTCGCCGGTCTTGATCGAGATGCGCTGCGAGAAGTCGCCGCCTCCGATGCGCTCGGCGCCGGTGCGCAGCGCCTGGATCGGGCCGACCATGCGGCGCGCCAGGAAGATCCCCGCGAGCACTGCGAAGATGGATGCCGCGAGCAGCACGATGGCGAGACGTTGCAGGGAGGCATAGAGCGAGGCATAGGCCTCCTCGACCGGAAGCTCCACGAACATGGTCCAGCCCAGTGGCGCGATCGGCGCAGACGCCGTCAGCACCTTCTGCCCCTGGATATTCGTCGCCTCCTGCAACGAGTCAGGCATGGTCCCGCCGCCGGCCTGCGCGGCGCGCACCTGTTCGAGTCTCGACATGTCGGTGTTGCGCAATACCAGGCTGATATCGGGATGCGCGATCAGCCGGCCCTGTGAGCCCACCACATAGGCATGCCCATGCTCGCCGACCTTGATCTGCGAAACGACGTCCCAGATCAGCTTGAGATTGACTTCCGCGATGCTGACGCCGGCGTCCTTGCGCGTGCCGGCGAGCGCCAGCGTCATGTAGGGCTCGGATTCTCTCCGGAAATAGACCGGCCCGTAATAGACCTTGTGCGCAACGGCCTCGGTGAATTTCGCATCCGTGGAGAGATCGATCCCGCTATCGACGACGTCCATCGCCAGGCGCGAGACGCGCAAGCGCTCCTTGCCGGTCGAATCGACCTGGGCGAGTTCGGTGATGGCCGGAACCTGGCGCAGAAGCCGCAGCGCATCGAAGCGGCGCTGCTCGATCGAGCCAGGCGACCATGGCAGTTGCGTGGTCCAGCCAAGCTGGCTCTCGATCTCCTTGACGAACTGGCTGATCTTGGCGGCGGCCGCCTCGGCCTGTTCGCGCTGAACGCGGATCAGCGCGGTCTTGTGCTCGCGATAATAGAAGAACACCTCGAAGAGACCGTTGGCGAGCAGCGCAATACCCACGACAGCCACGAACAGCCCGACATATTTGGTGAACAGACGGCTCCGGATCCCGGGCCGCGGGACCTCCCCGGAAGCGGCATCGCTCGCCGCTGCGCTACCAGGCAGCGACCGGCCCTGCGGCGTGTCGGGATGGAGGGAAATGCTCATCCCGCCAAACCTAGCAAGAAGGCCGGTGCTTGTCTCTTGCCGCAGCGCACAAGGTTACTCGATGACTTCGTCCGCGAGGGCCAGCAAGGTGGGTGGAATCTCGAGTCCGGTCGCTTTCGCCGTCTTCAGGTTGAGCGCGAGGGGATAGCGGGTCGGCTGCTCGAACGGCAGATCGCCGGGGTTCGCCCCGCTGAAAATGCGAGCGACCAGTGCTGCTGCCCGCTCGAAACATTCCGACACGTCCGGCCCGTAGGACATCAGCCCGCCGTCGCGGGCGAAGTCATCATTTTCGTAGATCGCCGGCAGCTTCCGGACGGCGGCGAACTCGAACACCCGCTTGCGGTTGAGAATGGTGAGCGCATCCGCCACCATCAGGATGCCGTCCGGCAAATCGCCTGACATCACCGAGAAGGCCTCGTCGAAATCGTCGGGCTCGCGGACACCGAGCGCCTGCACGGTCAGCCCAAGCGCCTGGGCGGCCTTCGCCGATGCCTGATAGCGCATGGTCATGCCGAGGTCGTCCTTGTTCCAGAGCATGGCGACCTTGGTCAGTTTCGGCGACATCTCCTTCAACAACGCCAGCCGCTTGGCACTGAGCGTCGCCGCGACATCCGAAATTCCGGTGATGTTGCCGCCGGGATGGGCGAGGCTTTCGATGAGCCGGGTCTCGACGGGGTCGCCGACGCCACTGGCCGCGACCGTCGGCACGCCCGCGGCCTTGGCGGCCATGGCCGTCGGGTAGCCAATGATCACGATGGCGTCGACGCCCCTGGACTTCAGCTCGGCGATCAGCGGGGGGAGCTTCGTGAGATCGCCCGCCGCGCCCCGCGCCTCAAGAGTCAGATTCTGGCCAAGACTGAAGCCGCGCTCGCCGAGCACCTTGATCAGGATCTTGCCGGTTGGACTTGTCTCGGTGATGGGCACGATCGGTGTCAGCGTGCCAAGACGGTAGATCTTGCCGCCCTGTGCCGCGACCGAGCCCGGCCACAACAGCGAAACGCAGCCGAGCCCTCCCAGGAATTCGCGCCGCCTCATCATGCCTTCCCTGCCCCGGTGCAACCTTTGCGCGGCACAAGTCTAGCACGGGACAAGAAAAAAGCGGCAATGGCGATGGCCATTGCCGCTCCTCACCTTGGATTGAACGGCCTCAGGTCGGCCGCAGCGCGCTGGAGCCGACGTCCAGCGCCTCGATCTGCTTGTTCCGCTCCGATTCGGTCTTGGCGCGGTGGTCGGTCGCGAGCACCACATAGACCGCCGGCAGCACGAACAGCGTGAACAGCGTGCCGATCGACATGCCGGCTACGACCACGAGACCGATCGAGAAGCGGCTGGCCGCACCCGCACCGGTCGCGGTCAACAGCGGAATCAGGCCGGTGACCATCGCAGCCGTCGTCATCAGGATCGGCCGCAGACGGATACGGGCCGACATTTCGATCGCCGAACGGCGATCGAGCCGTTCGTTGACCTGCAGCTCGTTGGCGAACTCCACCATCAGGATGCCGTGCTTGGTGATCAGGCCGACGAGTGTCAGCAGGCCGACCTGGGTGTAGATGTTCATCGTCGCGGCGCCGAAGAACAGCGGGATCAGCGCACCGACGATCGCCATCGGTACCGAGATCATGATGACCAGCGGATCGCGCAGGCTCTCGAACTGCGCCGCCAGCACCAGGAAGATGATGATCAGCGCGAAAGCGAAGGTGATCGCGAGCTGATTGCCTTCCTGCACGTATTGCCGGCTATCGGCGAGATAGTCGTGGCTGAAGCCTTGCGGCAGCTTCTTGGCCTCGCCTTCGAGGAAGTCGACCGCAGCGCCAACGGTCACGCCGGGCATCGGCACGGCCGAGAAGGTCGCCGAGTTCAGCTGATTATAGTGCGTCAGGGAGTTCGGTTCGGTCGAGGTCTCGATCGACAGCACGGTGGACAGCGGAACCTGCTGGCCCGTGTTGGTCGTGACGTAGTAACCGTCGAGCGCCTCCGGCGAGAGCCGCTTCTCCCGCGGAACCTGCGGGATCACCTGGTAGGAGCGTCCCTCCAGGTTGAAGCGGTTGATATAGTTGCCGCCGAGCAGCACGGCCAGCGCGCTACCGACGTTCTGCATGTTGATGCCGAGGTCCTGCGCCTTGGTACGATCGATCTTCACCTTCACCGTAGGCTGGTTGAAGGCGAGATCGCTGTCGGAGACGATGAACATGCCGCTCTTGCGCGCGGCGTCCTTCAGCTTCTCCATCTGTTCATAGACGGTCTGGAAGCCGGCGGTCGAATTGATCACCATCTGCACCGGCAGGCCTCCCGGCCCACCCGGCAGCGGCGGCAGGTTGAAGGCGAACGCCTGCACGCCCTCGATCTTGGAGAGCTCACCCTGCACCAGCGGCTTCAACTGGATCGACGAACGCTTGCGCTCGTCCCACGGCTTGAGCAGCATGCCGGCAATACCGCCCTGCGGGCCGTTGATGCCATTCAGCACGAAGCGCAAATCGGTCTCGGGGAAGCTTTGAAACTTCTTGTCGAGCTTTTCGCCGTAGAAATCGAGATAGTCGATATTGGCGTATTTCGGCGCCTTGGTCACCGCAAACACGATGCCCTGGTCTTCTTCCGGCGCCAGCTCCTTCGAGGTGTGCATATAGAGGAAGCCGACGAGGCCGAGGATCGTCACCGCGAACAGGCCGGTCACCGCCTTGTAGTCGAGCGAGCGGTCGAGCCTGCGGCCGTACCAGCGCGTCACGGCGCCGAACACCTTGTTCACGAGCTTGGCGAAGCGGCCCTCTTCGGTGTTCTTGAGCAGCACCGAGCACATCATCGGCGACAGCGTCAGCGCGATGACTCCCGACACGATCACCGAGCCCGCGAGCGTGAACGCGAATTCGCGGAACAGCGAGCCGGTGAGGCCGCCAAGGAAGCCGATCGGCGCGTACACGGCAGCGAGCGTTATGGTCATCGAGACAACGGGGCCGACGATCTCGCGCGCGCCTTGCAGGGCCGCCTGCACCGGTGTCTTGCCCTCCTCCAGATGGCGGTGGATGTTCTCCACCACCACGATGGCGTCGTCGACCACGAGGCCGATCGCGAGCACCATCGCGAGCAGCGTCAAGAGGTTGAAGCTGAAGCCGAATGCGAGCATCAGCGTACAGACGCCGATCATCGACAAGGGAATCGTGACGACGGGAATGATCACCGAGCGGAACGAGGCCAGGAACAGGAAGATCACCACGATGACGATAATCACGGCCTCGCCCAGCGTCTTCTCGACCTCGTCGATCGAGGATTGGATGAACTTGGTCGAGTCGTAGGCGACCTTCATCTTCATCGACGGCGGCAGGTTGCGCTCGAGCTCGGGGAACAGCGCGCGCACGCCCTTCACCAGCGTCAGCGGGTTGCCTTGCGGAGTGGCCTGCACGCCGATAAAGATCGCGTGCTCGCCGTTGAAGGCGACGCTCGCATCCGTGCTTTGCGCAGCAAGCTCGACGGTCGCGATGTCCTCCATCCGCACGAAGCCGCCGTCCTTGGCCTTGACGATCATCTTCCTGAACTGGTTGACGTCGGTCAGGCCCGTGTTCGTCGAGATGTTCGAGACGATCAGATAGCCCTTGGTCTGGCCGGCCGCCGACTGGAAGTTGTTGGCGGTGATCGCGGCCGCGATGTCCCCAGGCGACACGTTGCGACCGGCCATCTTCACGGGATCAAGCCACAGCCGCATCGCAAAGGTCTGACCGCCCAGAATGTCGGCCGACGCCACGCCGTCGACGGTCGACAGCACCGGCTGCACCACGCGCGTCAGATAGTCCGAGATTGCCGAGCCCGACAGCTCCTCCGAGGAAAAGCCGAGATACATCACGGCCGTGGTCTGGCCCGTCGTCTTGGTGACGATCGGGTCGTTGGATTCCTTTGGGATCAGATATTTGACCGAGTTCACCTTGGCGAGCACCTCGGTGAGCGCCTGGTTCGGGTCGAAGTTCAGCTTGATGTAGATCTGGATCGTCGAGGTGCCCTGCACCGAGGACGAGGTGATGTAATCGACGCCTTCGGCCGAAGCGACCGCCTGCTCGATCGGCGTGGTGATGAAGCCCTGGATCAGGTCGGCGGACGCGCCGGGATACACCGTCGTGACGTTGACGACCGTGTTCGACAGTTTGGGATATTGCCGGATCGGCAGCACCATCGCCGCGCGCAGGCCGATCAGCAGGATCAGCAGGCTGACGACGACCGACAGGACCGGTCGCTTGATGAAGATATCGGTAAAGGCCATTGCGGCGATCTCGAATTCGTTGGCTTGAGTGGCGTGATCCGGCGTCAGGCCGGATCACGCGAGCGCGTTAATCAGTAGCGCGGCGGCTGCGCCGGAACGGACGGCGCCGGATCGGACGAAATCGCCACCGCCGCACCCGATTGCAGCTTGAGCTGGCCGACGGCGACGACCTTGTCGCCCGGCTTCAGGCCCTTCAGGATCTCGACGCGGCCCTCGACCCGATTGCCGGTCTGCACGAAGGTACGCACCGCGGAGAGGCTGGTCTTGCCGTCCTCGCCCTGCTTTTCGGTGATGACGAACACCGAGTCGCCATAAAGCGTGTAGTCGACCGACGTCTCCGGAACGGTGATCACGGGCGGCTTATCGGGCAACACGACGGTGGTGGTCACGAACATGCCGGGCTTGAGGATCTTGTCCGGATTCGCAATCGTCGCCTGCACGCGGATGTTGCGGGTGTCACTCGCGATCTGCGGCTCGATGGTGGTGATCTTGCCCTCGAAGACGCGGCCCGGATAGGCGTCGACCTTCAGCCGCACGGTCTGGCCGACCTTGAGATTGCCTGAGTCCTTCTCCGTCACGGTGAAATTGGCCCACAGCACCGACAGATCCGTGAGCGACACGATGGCCGTGCCCGCGGTGAGATATTGGCCTACCTCGACCTTGCGCACGCCGAGATCGCCGGAGAACGGCGCCCGCACCAGCTTCTGCGAGATCAAGGCTTCCGTCTTGGCGATGCCTGCCATCGCCTGATCGTAGGAGGCTTGCGCCTGGTCGACGGTCGCCTGCGGCCCGAACTGGCGTGAGGCGAGCTGCTTGGCGCGATCGAGCGAGAGCTGTGCGACGGTTGCCTGCGCCTTGAAGTTGGCGAGGTCACCCTGCTCCGGCGCGTCGAAGAGCTGCACCAGCGGCGTGCCTTCCTCGACATGCGCGCCCGGCTCGAACTTGATCTCGGTGACTCGGCCGTTGACGTCGGCGGTGACATTGACCTGATGCACGGCGGCAAGCTCGCCGACCGCGGTCAACAGGTTCGGCACCGCCTCGGACTTCGCCTCAGCCGCGCTGACGCTCACCGGCGGCGGCTTGTTGTTGGCGAAGAACTGCTTGATCATCTGGCCACGGAAAGAATTGAACCAGACCAGCCCGCCGACGAGTGCGCCGAGCAGCAAACCGACAATGATGAACCAGCGCACCGGCTTCACCGGGCGCTTGGGTGCCTTGTCGATCGGTTCGCCCGATATCTTGTGTTCAGCCACGATGTTCATGTCATGCACTTTCTGCAATCGCCGCTTCACCGGCACCCGGCGCCAAACCGCGGCCCAGATGCGAAGCAATTGCGGCGTCGTTAAGTCCGATACCTCTCAGGAGAAACTCACAGAGCTGCCGCTCCAGATCGTCCGCCTTGCTGTAGGCGAGGCAAGGCGTGGCCGGCAGCCTGGTCAGCGCGGCCGTCATCACCGAATGGTGCGCGAACCAGAACAGGTTGAGCGGCGCCGTTGCACAGGGCCTCGCATCACCAGCGGCGACCGCGCGCTCCAGCGAGGCGACGAAAACGGCTCCGATCAGATGCTCGATCTTGGCATATAGCAGACGGGCAAATTCGCCATCATCCAGATGGCTAGTGACCATCAGCCGCAGGCGCTGCGCCTCCTCCTGGTCCGGTCCATCCGCGATCGCGACGAAATGCTGGACCATGCCGCGGATCAACTCGACCAGGGTGGCCGTTGACGGCTCCCGTTCCAGCAGCTCCATCAGAGCGGGATCGGCCTCGCACTCGTCGCTGAGGATCTCGGCATAGAGCGCCGCCTTGGACGGGAAATGCTTGAACAGCAGCGCCTCGGAAATGGCAGCCGCGGCCGCCACGCTCTTGGTCGTGGTGCCGGTATACCCGTGACGGGCAAAACAACGTTTAGCGGCACCGAGGATGAGTTGCCTCCTCAGGTCGCTCGTCATACGCAATGAGCTCATGTTAGTGAGTAAGCACTCACCCACGCAAAAGTCAAGCCATTTGCTGCACCGCAACCTGCGTGAGGTGGAATTTTAGCGCGCCCCGACGATCGCAAATCCCCGAGCACGGAGGCCGCGTCGATCCGCGTCCAGCGAGCGGAGCAGACGATCCCGCGTATCGCGCACATGTGCAGCGGATTCGCGTGCAGCCTCCTCGGGTTGCCGGCTGCGAATATAGCCGAGGATGCGCCGATGCTCGCTCCAAGCCTGCTCGCGCGAGGACTCGGTCCAGACCTCGAGCCAACGGGCTCGGGAGAGTCTGGTCATAACGCCCTCAATTGCCGTCACGAGAAATTTATTGCCGCTGAGGCGGGCGACCTCGACGTGGAAATCGGTGCCGACTTTGTGCCACTCCTCGCGCGGCACGTCGGGACGGCAGGCGTTGAGCATCTCTTCGATGGCATCGAGATCTGGGAGCGACGCGCGCGCGCAGGCAAGCTGGACCGCGGTCACCTCAAGCGGTTCGCGGAATTCAGCCAGCGCTTCAATTTCACCAAGGTCGATCGGGGCCACGGTCCAGTTCCGCCCCTCCCGCTGCACCAGCCCCTCGCCCTCCAATCGCGCCAGCGCGGCACGAATGGGCGTGCGCGAGCTCTGGAAGCGACCTTCCAGCCAGCGCTCACTCAGACGCTCGCCGGGCCCGAGGTCCAGCGAGAGAATCATCTCCCTGAGCTGATCGTGGATCAGCAGCATCTGCGACACGCCGAAATCTCCAGCCTTTCGCGCGCGATTTGCCGCTCGCCATCGTGAGCAATGGTATCCTTTTTTGGTATCCCATTCCATCCATTTTTGGTATCCCAAATTGGAGTCCCAACGAAAGTGAGTGAGAGATGACGGCGGCCACGGACAACGAAGAAATACCAGGTGCAGTCAGCACCGCCCGCCCGACGTCAGCCGCTCACAACCTCGTCGGTGTCGGCCTGGCGGCCGTCGCGGCGATCGCGTTTTCGCTGCGCGCGATCTTCGTGAAGCTTGCCTATGAGGACATGAGCGATCCCGTGACGCTGCTGGCGCTGCGGATGATCTTCTCGCTGCCGTTCCTGGCAGCGGCGCTCGCGCTTCACCGCCGTTCCACGGCTGCTGCGGCCCCGCTCACAAAACGCGACGCGCTGGCCCTCGCGGCGCTTGGTTTCATCGGCTACTACCTGTCGAGCTTTCTCGACATGTTCGGACTGCAATTCGTGGCCGCCGGGATCGGCCGCCTGCTGCTGTTCCTGTATCCGACGATCGTGGTGATCATTTCCGCTCTGGTTTTGGGCAAGCGAATTTCTCAGCGCGAAGTCGTTGCGCTGCTGATCACCTATGCGGGCGTCGCGCTGGTGCTTTCCGGCCAGCTCGACACGCCGAACCCAAACTTCTGGCTGGGGGCTTTGCTCGTGATGCTCAGCGCGGTCACCTTCTCGATCTATCTCGTCGGCAGCGGCGAAGTCGTTGCCAGACTCGGCTCGATCCGTTTCACGGCCTACGCGACCGCCGCAGCCAGCATCTATTGCATCATGCAGTTCCTGCTGCTGCGGCCGTTGAGCGCGCTCGTGCTGCCCGTTCGCGTCTACGAGCTCGTGCTGGCCATGGCGGTGTTCTCAACCGTGATGCCCCTGTTCATGATGGCGGAGGCACTGCGTCGTATCGGCGCGAGCCGCGTCGCAATGATCAGCGCACTGGGACCGGCCGCAACCGTCGTCTCCGGCTATCTCGGCCTCGATGAACGGATGACATGGGTGCAGACGATCGGCGGCATCCTGATCGTGTCGGGCGTGCTCATCGTCGCCGCCCACGTCCGCAAGCTGGACGGGAAGTGACCGGCCGAGCAGCGAGCTAGATCGGCGGGAACCCGAGGTCGCCGCGCAGCCGGTTGACGATGTAGGTCCCGTCGCGCGTGGGCAGGATTCGCTCCAGCTCGGCGCTGTCGATCTTCACATTGGCAAAGCGGGGGCCGGCCGAGATGTCGTGGACGGACGCGGCGAAGGCCTCGACCTCTGCCATGGTGGAGATCGCGCGGCTGTCCTTGATGTCACAGGCCTTGGCAATGCCGACGAGATCGGCAGCCGCCGAGGTGTGGCTGGTCTGGCCACCCGTCTCGCCATAGCGCTCGTTGTCCAGCACCACGATCGAGAGGTTGGCGGGCTTCTGCAGGCCGATGGTGGCAAGGCTGCCCATCCCCATCAGCATCTCGCCGTCGCCGGTGATGACAAGCACCGGCAGTTTTGGCTGGGCCAGCGCCAGCCCCAGGCCGATCATCGCGGCGCCGCCCATGCCGCCCCAAAGATAGAAGTTGCGCGCGTGGTCGCCGGCCGCGTTGATGTCGTTGGTGGAGGCCCCTAAGCCGCCGATCGCAACCACATCCTTGCGGTTCGCAAGCAGCGCAGTGACCACCTGACGGCGATCGAGGAGATTGGTCTTGCTCATTTGGTGAAAACCTTGGCGCCGATCAGGCGCTGCGACAGGAGGACGGCGGTCGGCGTCAGCGCGTTGTAGGCCTGCGCCGCGGCGGCCTCCAACACGGCCGGCACTTCGGTGGCGTGCGATGCACGCAGCACCTGGACGCCGGAGAGTTCGAACACGCCCTGCGTGGTCGATCCCATCGGCACCTGCCAGGGATTGAACTCGCCCCATTCGCCGCGCATCGTCACCAGTGTGAGGAACGGAAAGCGCAAGATCGGCACCAGCGACAACATGTTGATGCAATTGCCGACCCCGCTCGACTGCATCAGCAGCACGCCGCGCTGTCCGCCGGTCCACGCGCCGGCGAGCAATGCCACGCCCTCCTCCTCGGTCGTCAGCGGAATGCCACGCATGGTCGAGGACGCGAGCACGCGCTTGATGAGTTGAGAGTGTCCGGCATCGGGCACATAAGGCACCTGCCGGACCTCGAAGCGCTCCAGGACCGCGAAGATCTCGTCAGGCCACGATGGCGGGGCATCAGCATCAGTGCGCGCGTGCATTTTGGTGTCCAGTCGGCTAGCAAGTCGGAAGAAGTCTAGACGGACGCTTGCGTCGTTCGAAGAACAATAACGGCATATCGGCTTTAACCGGTGAGTATAGCGGGATGAACGCACACGCGAGAGAGCTGGCGGCGAGCTTCGATTTGGAGAGGCTGACGCCCGAGTTCTACGACAACCCCTACCCGACCTATCGTGCACTGCGGGAGAACGAGCCGGTCAAGCGCCTGCCGAACGGCACGGTGTTTCTGACGCGCTATGACGATCTCGTCACTACCTACAAGAACACGAGATCATTCAGCTCGGACAAGAAGAAGGAGTTCGCGCCGAAATACGGCGCCTCCCTGCTCTACGAGCACCACACCACGAGCCTCGTCTTCAACGATCCGCCCGCGCACACCCGCGTGCGGCGCCTGATCATGGGCGCGCTGTCGCCGCGCGCCATCGCCAGCATGGAGGGTGATCTCATCGCACTGGTCGACCGGCTGCTCGATGCCATCGCTGCCAAGGGCGACTGCGAACTGATCGGCGACTTCGCCGCCTCCATTCCCATCGAGGTGATCGGCAACCTGCTCGACGTCCCCCATGACGAGCGCGAGCCGCTGCGCGACTGGTCGCTGGCGATCCTGGGCGCGCTCGAGCCAGTCGTCTCGCCGGAAGCTTTTGCGCGCGGCAACAAGGCCGTGAAGGATTTCCTCGCCTATCTCGCGACGCTGGTCGCACGGCGCCGCCAGAAGCCCGGCACCCCCGAGCGCGACGTGCTGACGCGCCTGATCCAGGGTGAGGATAACGGCGAGCGGTTGACCGAGACCGAGCTGCTGCACAATTGCATCTTCCTGCTCAATGCCGGCCATGAGACCACCACCAATCTGATCGGCAATGGCCTCGTGGCACTCGACCGCCATCCGGATCAGAGGCAGCGGCTGATCCAGAATCCCGACCTGATCAAGACGGCGGTCGAGGAGACGCTGCGCTATGAGAGCTCGAACCAGCTCGGCAACCGCATGACCACCGAGCCCGTCGAGCTCGGCGGCGTGACGCTGGAGGCCGGCACGTCGATCACGCTGTGCATTGGCGCTGCGAACCGCGATCCCGCGCAATTTCCCGATCCCGAAGTCTTCGACATTGCGCGCACGCCGAACCGGCATCTCGCCTTCGCCACCGGTGCGCATCAATGCGCCGGCATGGCGCTGGCGCGGCTGGAAGGCGCGATCGCGATCTCGCGTTTCCTGGCGCGCTTCCCGGACTATACCTTGCGCGGCCGACCGTTGCGCGGCGGACGCGTCCGCTTCCGTGGCTTCCTGAGCGTGCCGTGCTCGATCGGCTGATGCGTGGCGAGGACTCACATGAGCATCGAGAGCTTGCGTAAGCGTTGGGCGGATCCCCTCTTGACGATACTGACGGGACTTCTCGTCGTCATGATGTTCGTCGTTTCGCCGCTCCAGGCCCTCGGGATCTTCGCCTTCCAGGTGTCCGAGCTCGTACTGGCCCTGCTGCTCGTTTGCGGCATCTTCATCATCTCGGGGAGCCCGGTCGCTGTCGCGGCGATGCTGCTCGCACTCGTCATGATCGTCATCGGCGCCGTCCTGCGATTCCACTCGCCCTCGCTGCTCGACCTGAACCTCTTCGCCGGCTCATGGTTCATCCTCGGCAGCACAATGGCCTGGGCGGTGGCGCGTGCGACCTTTGCGCCCGGGCGCATCAATTTTCATCGCGTCATCGGCGCCGTCCTGCTCTATCTCACGGTCGCCGTGATCTTCGCAGCCCTTTTCACCTTCGTCGGGTCGCTCGTGCCGGAAGCCTTTTCCGGCATGAAAGTGCAAGATAGTCCGGCGCTGGCAAGCCAGGTGATCTACTTCAGCTTCGCAACCATGACGACGACCGGCTACGGCGACGTTGCACCCGTGCATCCCATCGTTCGCAGCCTTTGCAATCTCGAGGCCATATTCGGACAGCTCTATCCTGCAACCCTGCTGGCGAGGCTGGTGACGCTGGAGCTCGAGCACCGCGACAAGGAGTGAATTCGAACTTGTCGTGCATTCCCGGCCAGAATGCTTAGGGAAAACGAGCTGGGGTGACGGTCGCCTGCGTCGCAACACCGCAAGGCCGGCGGCAGTCGGCAACGAACGATTTCGCCACCTGCGCGTTGGATGGTTGCGGGCGAGTGGAACGAGCGTGGAGTTGCGGTCATGCTTCCGCGTGGCGTTTGTTTTTCGGCGTTTTTGGTTAGTATCTCGATGATCGCGGCGAGCCTCAGTGCGTCCGCCCAGGCCCCCCATGGAAGAGGTGGACCGCCGGCACCGGCTGCCCATCCAACCGCGCCACCTGCGATGCCCCACCCGGCGGCGCCGCCAGCCATGGCACGCCCTGCCGCGCCGGCGTTCCATCCACCGGCCATGCCGCAGCGACCAGCGATGGCGCCACATCCGGCGCCTCACTTCGCTTCACCGCCGCCACGTCCGGCCCCGCACTTCGCTGCGCCGCCGCCGCGAGCAGCCCCGCACATAGCGGCCCCGCGTCCTGAATTCCATCGCCCGCCGGCAGCGCCGCAACGTCCCGCCATGGCCCCGCGGCCGACGCCGCATATCGCCGCCCCCTCGCGCCCGAGCGCGCCACCGGCCGTGAGCGCGCGGCCATCGCGACAGGAGCAGATGGAACAGCGCGCGCAACAGCATCAGCAGCAGATCCAGCAGCGCCAGCAAACGGCGCAGCAACGGCAGCGCGAAACGCTGTCGCGCCAAAGCGCGGAACGTCAAACCCGAATCGATCGGATGCAACAGCGCGTGCAACAATTGCAGTCGCAGAAGCCGGAAGGCCTGCGGGCGCAACGTACGCAGCAGCGACAGCTGCAGACGCAGAACCGCCTGCTGCAGCGCGAGCAGGGCATGCAGCAGCGCGATCAGGCGCGCCTGCAACGGTTGGGACCTGAGCCCAACGCAGTTGGACGAGCCGCCGCTGTGCAGGCCGCCGAGCGCGGGCGATTTGCAGAGCGTTTCCGCGAGCAGGCCGATCCCCGAAGCCAGGCGGCGCTCCTCGCACGGCAGAGCGGCTGGGCTCCCCGGCAGGCATGGCGGCACCGCCATGCCGCGGCCTTCGTGGCGTGGCTTGGGCCGGTGTTCTGGCCGTATGCCTATTCCGATATTTTCGACTACACGTTCTGGCCCTACGCGTACGACCCCGGCTATTGGGCCTATGCCTACGACGACTTCGTCGACACCGTGTTCTGGGGCGGGGATGGCGCCTATTCCGCCTATGCCAGCACCAACCCGTATGACTATCCGCAAACCGGTGGGAGCTACCGCGCACGGCGGGGCTCGAGCGCAAGCCCGCAGGCGCTCCGGCAATTGTGTGACGCTCCGGACAAGGGAGTGACCGCCTGGCCGTTCGCGTCGATCACGCAGGCCGTCCGGCCGACGCCCGAGCAGCGCAGCCTGCTGGATGACCTGAAGACCGCCGCGGCGCGGGCTGCCGATAAGTTCAAGCAATCCTGCAACGATACCTATGCGCTGACGCCACCCGGCCGCCTGCGCGCGATGACGAGCCGTGTCAGCGCCACGCTCGAAGCGGTGAAGATCGTTCGCCCGGCGCTCGAGAAGTTCTACGGTTCGCTCAGCGACGAGCAGCAGGCTCACTTCAACGCGCTCGGCCCCAATGTCGGCGAGCGATCGCCACAGCAGCCCCCGCAGCAGGAAGCGAATGCCCAGGGCGAGAGCTGCGGCGATCCGAAATCAAGCCTGACGCAGCTGCCGATCGAACGCATCGATGCAGTGGTACAGCCGGACGGCAAGCAGAAGGAAGCGCTCGACCGCCTGAGCGACGCGACAAAACAGGCGGTTCAAGCACTGCAAGCTGCCTGCCCCGATCAAGTGCCGCTGACACCTGTCGGACGGCTGGAAGCCATGCAGAAGCGGCTCGAAGCCATGCTGGAGGCGGCCAATCGGGTGCAGCCCGCGTTGGACGAGTTCTATGCGACGCTGAGCAGCGAGCAGAAGGCGCGCTTCAACACGATGCCGCGGACGGCAAGCCAATGATTGCCGGCAGCCCCTAGAGCGTGATGAGATTAGGCTTGATTGCGGCTACAAAGCAGGTGCGCTCGCTCCCCCGCCTGCGGGGGAGGGCTGGGGAGAGGGTGTCTCCACAGTGGACAAGCCCCAAGCGGAGAGAGCCCTCACCCGGCGCTACGCGCCGACCTCTCCCGCAAGCGGGAGAGGTTAAGCAGGCCCGAGTCCAATCGATTCAACCAAAACCCATCGCGCCTTAAACCACGCTCCGGTGCCGTTCGATGCAGGTGCGCAGCACCTCATCCATCGGCTTGTCCCACCAGTCATTGGAGAAGATCTCGATCTCGGAATAGCCGGCATAGCCCTGGGCCTCGACTGCGGCACGCACAGATTTGATGTCGATGACGCCGTCGCCCATCATGCCGCGGTCGTTGAGGATGTCCCTGGTCGGCACCAGCCAGTCGCAGACGTGGAACGCCAGCAGGCGGTCTTGGCCCGCGCGCGCGATCTGGGCCAGCAGCTCCGGATCCCACCAGATGTGATAGACGTCGAGCGCAACGCCCAGCATGCCGCTACGGCCCGGGTCGAGCCGATCGCAGATGTCGAGCGTCTGCTTCGTCGTGTTCACACAGGCGCGGTCCGCGGCATAGGCCGGATGCAAGGGCTCGATCGCAAGCGGCAATTCCGCTTGTCTGGCGTAATCGAGCATTTCAGCGAGAGCATCCTCAACCTGCGCACGCGCTGCGACGATATCTTTCGAGGCGCCACTGCCCGGCCGTGAATATTGCGGCAGACCGCCGACGACCAGCACGATGCAGGAGGCGCCGAGCGCCTTGGCTTCGTCCACGCAGCGGCGATTGTCGTCGCGCACCTCCGTGCGGCGCGCAGCGTCAGACGTGAACATGCCGCCGCGGCAATAGCCTGAAAGCTCCAGCCCGGCGTCGCGCACCGCGCGGACGGCACGATCGAGCCCGACGGCTGCGACCTGATCGCGCCAGGGATCGATGGCGCGGATGCCGTGCCGCGCGCAGGCCTCGATGATGGCGACGAGATCGCCCTGCCTGCGGACCGTCGCCGTGTTCAGCGACAGCCAGCGATGATCGGAAGAGAAATCGCGCATCAGGCCTCGATTCCGCGCCAAGCCATTACTGTCTTCATCCGCTGTGTCGCGGCTTCCGGATTGGCGAGCAGCCCGGCTTGGTCGGCGAGCCGGAACAGTTCTGCCAGATGCAGCGTCGAGCGCGCGCTCTCCTGTCCGTCGACCATGGTGAAATGATCCTGATGGCCATTCAGATAGGCCATGAACACCACGCCGGTCTTGTAGAAGCGAGTCGGCGCCTTGAAGATGTGGCGCGACAGCGGCACCGTCGGCCCAAGCACATCGTGGAAGCCGGCCTCATCGCCGACCGCCAGCCGCGACAGCGCATAAGAGGCCGCAGGCGCGATGGCATCGAAGATGCCGAGCAGTGCGTGCGAAAAGCCCTGTTCATCGCCGGCGATCAGTTCCGCATAGTTGAAATCATCGCCGGTATACATCTTGATGCGCTTGTCGAGGCGACGGCGCATGTCGATCTCGCGCTGCTTGTCGAGCAGCGAGACTTTGACGCCATCGACCTTGAGGGCATTGCCTTTGATGATGGCGACGGCGGTGTCCATCGCCTTGTCCAGATCCCTGGTGCCCCAATATCCGGTGAGCGCCGGATCGAACATGTCGCCGAGCCAATGGATGATGACGGGCTCGCGGACTTGCGACAGCACCCGGTCATAGACCTTGGCGTAGTCGTCGGCATTGCGGCCGAGTTTTGCAAGCGCCCGCGAAGCCATCAAGATGATGCGGCCGCCGACCTTCTCGACCGCCGCAATCTGATCTTCATAGGCGCGGATCACATCGTCGAGGCTTTTGGCGTCCTCGACCGCGAGGTGATCGGTGCCTGCCCCCGAGAACACCAGCGCGTTACGCCTCTTTGCGGCCGCGACGGAGCGCGTAATCAATTCCAGCGATGTCGGCCAGTCCAGCCCCATGCCGCGCTGTGCGGTGTCCATGGCTTCGGCAACACCAAGGCCGAGATCCCAGACGTGCTCGCGGAAGGCAATGGTCTTGTCCCAGTCGATAGCGGCGGAGAGCCAGGGATCGTTGTCGGCGAGCGGATCGGCCACCATGTGTGCGGCCGAGAACGCAACGCGGTTCAGAGTGCCCTCGAGCTTTGCGGGGAAGCTGCGCGAGGCGGCGAGCCGATAGGTCTCGATCGAACGATCCGCCCTGGGCAACTTGAGCGACAATGACGACATCGGCGGGACTGGCTTGTTCATGGCTCCCTCCTCAGAGTTTGATCGGCGCGACGTCGATCCAGCGCCGCTCCTTCCAGCTCTTCAGCGCACATTCGGCGAGCTGTACGCCCTTGGCGCCTTCGAGCAGCGTGAACTTGTACGGCGCATCCTCGCAGACGTGCCGGATGTACATCTCCCACTGCTCCTTGAAGCCGTTGTCGTAGGAGACGTTGTCCGGCAGCTTCTGCCAGTCGCCGTAGAAATCGTGCAGGCGTTTCTCGTCGGGATTCCACACCGGCCGGGGCGTCGCCTGCCGCGCCTGGATCACGCAGTCGGAGAGGCCCGCCACCGCAGAGCCAAGCGTGCCGTCGACCTGGAAGGTGACGAGGTCATCGCGATAGACGCGCGTCACCCAGGACATGTTGATATGGGCGATGATGCCGCCCTTGAGCTGGAAGGTGGCGTAAGCTGAATCATCGGCCGTCGCCTTGTACTTCTGCCCCTGCTCGTCATAGCGCTCGGGAATGTCGGTATTGCCGATGCAGACCACGCTCTCGACGTCACCAAAGAGATTGTCGAGCACGTAACGCCAGTGGCAGACCATGTCCAGGATGATACCGCCACCATCCTCATTGCGATAGTTCCAGGATGGCCGCTGGGCCTCCTGCCAGCCGCCTTCGAACACCCAATAGCCGAACTCGCCGCGCACCGAGAGGATGCGGCCGAAGAATCCGGAATCGCGCAGGAACGCGAGCTTCTTCAATCCTGGCAGGAACAGCTTGTCCTGCACCGTGCCGTGCTTGACGCCTTTCGCGTTCGCGAGCCGCACCACTTCGACAGCTTCCTCGAAGCTGGTCGCAATCGGCTTCTCGCAATAGACGTGCTTGCCGGCGTTGATGGCGCGAGTCAGCAGGTTCGGCCTCGCCTGCGTGGTCGCGGCGTCGAAGAACACGCTGTCGTTCTTGTCGGCGAGCGCCGCATCGAGATCGGTGGTCCAGCGCGCGATGTTGAACTGTTTGGCCAGCCGCTCGACCTTGTCGACGCTGCGGCCGACCAGGATCGGGTCGGGCATCACGCGATCGCCGTTCTTCAGCTTGACGCCGCCCTGGTCGCGGATCGCGACGATCGAGCGGATCAGATGCTGGTTGAGCCCCATGCGGCCGGTGACGCCGTTCATGATGAGGCCGAGGCGTTGCGTGGTCATGCCAATTGCTCCTGAAGTGATCCTGGCTCTTTGAGCGGTGCCAGCGCCGACCAGTCCGGATGGACCGACGTCGCAAAGGCCGGTGTGACGAGCGATCCCGTGCAAAGATCGCCGTCGTGAATGGAAAGGCGGATGCCCTGTCCAGCGTCGGCATAGAGATCGGGATGCGCGGCAGCGAACGCTCTTGCCTCGGCCGAGGGCGCATCGCCGAAGCCGTCGACATAGTGATGGCCGTTGCGCTCGGCATGGGCAATGCCGATGAACGCGCCGAGGGCGAGATCCTGCTGCAGTGCCAGGCCCGCCTGGCAGGTCAGATCCTCGCTGGTGATGAAGAACCTCTCCCGGCCCGCGCTCCACTTCGCCGCACGTGTCGCGTTGATGATCGACTTGTAGAGGCCCTTGCAGGATTTCGACGAAATACCGTGATAGCCCAGCGCCCGCGCCGCGGGGAACGCATCGTAGGTATCGTCGGCCTCATCGATGATGAAGCTGCGTGCCGCGAGCGAGCCGAGCGGCGTTTGCCGGGTGATATCGCGGGGCATCGGCTGCTCGATGTAGAGCAGTCGTGCCGCGATCGGCCGCAGCGCTGCGTCGCGGTCGAGCCGATCAATCAGAACGCGCAGCGTGGCGGGATCGGCGTATTGTTCGTTGGCGTCGAGCGAAACCATGTAGTCATGCCCGAGCGTCCGAAGCTCGGCGCCGATGCGCGCCAGCCGCTTCGCATCATCTTGCGGATCACCGGAAAGCTTGAGCTTGAAATGGCGCGCCCCGCCGTTTTCCTGCGCATCGGCGACGCCGCCCTTCCCTTCGATGGCGTCGTCGAGACCAACCGTATGCCTGACCGCGACCCGCGCCAGCGGCTTACGGTCGCCGAGGAATTTTGCGATGTCGGCGCGGACCAGATCGGGCGCAAGCCGGGCATCGACACCGGCGATGTTCTCGGTCATGCCATCGAAGAAACTTGTCCCGACCGCCCGCAGCAGCGCATCGAGAACGGCCTTGTCGATCTCGGCGGGGCCGTAGGCAGCCGCAAGCGCTGGGATATCGCTTTTCGCGCAGGCGGCAACATGCGCACCGATACAGGCGGCGTGCAGGCCGAATGCGGTATGGAACCCCGATTGCGCCAGATAGAGCCCTCGCGCGATCCCAAGCGAACGCCGGAGGTCATCGACGGTCTGTGCCGGCGAGCGATCCGGCCGCTTGTCGAACCATTTCGGCACCAGCAGCTCGGCGCTGGCGCCGACCGCAACGCCTCTGCCCTCGACCTCGATCTCGGCTCGGACGAAGAGCTGGGGCGTTGCGTTGATCGTAATCGCGCCAAAGCGGAACGACCTCGCAAAACGCACGGGACGTTCGAAGAATGCGATGTCTCGCAGCTTCAGGCGCGGGGGCATGGTGTTACAACGAAGCGAAGTGAACTTGAGGCGAGCGGTATAGCCGCGGGCGACGCGCCTCTCCCGCTTGCGGGAGAGGTCGGCGCGTAGCGCCGGGTGAGGGTTCTTTCCTCTTGGGGATTGTCCCATCGTGGAGACACCCTCTCCCCAACCCTCCCCCGCAGGCGGGGGAAGGAGCGCACCGTCTTCTTGGTAGCGGCCGAAACCAATCGCATTGCCTTAATCCAGTGCCCCCTGCGTGAAGAAATGCTTGCGGATCCGCTGCACGAGCTCAGTGAAGATCGGATCTGCCATGACGTCGAGTGAGCGCGGGCGCGGCAGCGGCACCTCGTAGATCGCCGCGATGGCGCCGGGCCGCTCGGTCATGACCAGGACGCGATCGGCGAGGAACACGGCCTCCGGAATCGAATGCGTAATCAGCAGCACCGTCTTGCCGGTTTCGCGCTGGATCCGCATCAGCTCGACATTCATGCGCTCGCGCGTCAGCGCATCGAGCGCGCCGAACGGCTCGTCCATCAGCATGATCTTGGGATCGTGCACCAGCGCGCGGCAGATCGAGGCGCGCTGCTGCATGCCGCCTGAGAGCTGCCAGGGCAGCTTCTTCTCGAAGCCTTCGAGGCCGACCAGCTTCAAGAGCTGCTTGGCGCGGACGAGATACTGGTCCCGTGGCATCCGCTGCATGTCGATCGGCAGCATCACGTTGGAGAGGATGTTGCGCCAAGGGAGGAGCAGCGCGTTCTGGAAGACGATACCGACATTGCCGTGCGGCCTCGTTACCGTCTCGCCGTCGACCAGTATCTCGCCGCTCGACGGCGGCAAGAGCCCGGAGATCATCTTGAGCAGCGTGGACTTGCCGCAGCCGGACGGGCCGACCACGACGAAGAATTCGCCCTCATTGATATGGAAATCGAGCGGTTTGAGCGACGGCACGTCGCCGTCGCGCGATTTGTAGGTTTTGGACACGCCGGACAGCGTAATGCCCGACGTGTCGCTGTCGGCCCGGTCGCTCACCAGCCTGAGATGGGCGGCCGGCTGCACGGCGTTGCTTGGTCTGGCCGCCGATTTCATCAGTCGCCCTTCGGCAGGTAATCGTTGGTGTAGAACGCCTTCGGGTTCGCCTTGGCCTTGGCGTCGAGACCGCCATATTCGACCATCAGGTTGACCGTATCGGTCATGTTCTGGTCGGTGACCTCGAACGGGCGCTTGTTCTTCGTCTCCGGCGTGCGGTAGAGCGGAATGGTCAGCTCGAAGCCCTGCGTCAGCGTATCGATCTTGCCGCCCTTCGGATTGGCGTCGAGGATCGACTGTGCGGCCGCCTTCGGGTCCTTCTCGGCTGCTTCCACTGCCTTGGTCGTTGCCGACATGAAGCGGCGGACGAGATCGGCATTGGCCTTCACGTAGTCCGCGTTGGCGATGATGCCCGAGGAGACCATGTTGATGCCGTAGTCGGCAAACTTGATCGGATAGACATCCTTGCCGGTCGCATCCTTGATCTTCATCGACTGGTCCATGACGTAGCCGAGAAGGAGATCGGCCTGGCCGTTGATGACGGCGTTGAGCTTGGTCTGGCCGTCACCGGCAACGGTCTGGAAGTCGCTCTCCTTCAGGCCCGTCTTCTTCAGGAACAGCGGCCAGATCTGCGTCATCGAGTCCGCGGGCGTGATCGCCACCGTCTTGCCCTTGATGTCCTCAGGCTTCCTGATGTTCTTGTCGACGAAACCCATTGCCGACATCGGGCTGGTCTGGAGCAGCACGCCGGCTGCGATCACGGGCGCGCCCTTGATCGCGGCACGCATCATGGTGGGGACGTCGACATAGCCAAAGTCGGCGGTCTTGGCCGCAACGGCCTGTGTCGTTGCAGCCGAGCCGCGGCCTTCCTGGATCTCGAGGTCGATGCCTTCGGCGGCATAGATGCCTTTGGCCTTACCGTAATAGAACGGCGCGTGCTCGCCATAGACGTACCAGTTGAGCATCAGCACGACCTTGTCAGCGGCCTGCGCCGGCGCGACGCCGAGCACCATCAGCGCCACCGAGACAGCTCCTATCAACCGCTTCATCGCTACTCCTCCCATTTCCTTTTTTTTGGCTTCGGCCGTTGCTGGCCGTTGGTTGGCTCATGAGGCGAAAATGACGTCCTCGCGCTGGCTGACATGCCAGGGAATGACGAGGCGCTCGATCCGGTCGACGATCCAGAACAGCACCACGCCGAGCAGCGCCAGGATCACCAGCGCCGCGAACATCGTCGGCAGGTCGAACGTTCCGATTGAGCGCTGCATGACGTAGCCGATGCCGGAATTGGAACCGACGAACTCGCCGACCACCGCGCCGACCACCGCGAGCGTCACCGAGACTTTCAGGCCGGAGAAGATTGCCGGCAGCGCATGCGGCAGGTTCACCGCGCGGAACACCTGGAAGCGGCTGCCCTGCATGGCGCGGGCGAGATCGACCATATCGGGATCGACCGACTTGAAGCCTTGCACGGCAGAAACCACCACGGGGAAGAAGCCGAGCAGGAAAGCGGAAATCACTTTTGGAATGATGCCGAAGCCGAACCAGACCACGAACAGCGGCGCGATCGCGATCTTCGGCACGGACTGCGAGAACACCAAGAGCGGATAGACGTAGCTCTCCACCGTCCTCGAGCCCGCGATCAGCATCGCCACCGGGATGCCGAACAGCGCGGACAGGAGGAAACCGCAAACCGTCGCATAGGTCGTCGGCCAGCACTGCCGCAACAGTTCCGGCCAGTCGGTGCGCAGCACTGCGACGACGTCGGCCGGCGCCGGAATCTGGTAGGCGGGAATCTTGAACAGCCGGATCGCGAGATCCCAGGCAACGACAATGAAGACCAGGAACAGGAACGGCCGCACCCAGGCCGCGTTCAGCAACTTCGAAAGCGCGCTTTGCGGTTTGGCCTCCGCCACATCTCACTCCCGGTCTTCTTTTTCGTTCTTGGGAGAAATTAACTCGTTGGATAAATACTGTCCAGCGCTTTCCTCTGCGGCGTTTTGTGGCTGTTCCCGCTTCTTTGTTCAGATCGCGGAACAGTCGCGCCGCACTTTCAGTTGTCATTCCCCGCGAAAGCGGGGAATCCAGTACGCTGTATCCTCGCACTGCCTCTGGAATACTGGATCGCCCGCATTCGCATTCGCGGGCGATAACGGCTGGGGTTATGGAAGCGGTACCCAGGATGGGTCGAACGGTACGTCGGTGATGGCCTCGCGCCGCTGATTTGCCCGCCATGTCAAAAGCTTCGCGAAATGCGCGAGGCATTGGGCCGGCGGCTGCCGGCTACTTTGCATGGGGTTGTTTTCGAGGTTTTGGTTTGCCGTCGCGTCGGGTGCTGCGAGGGAAACGGAGCGGCTGGCTCTCGTAGCCCGGATGAAGCGAAGCGAAATCCGGGGTTGGCGCCCGCTGATGTCCCGGATTACGCTACGCTCCATCCGGGCTACGGAAGATGTTTTTTTGTCGGCCGCGAAACAGCGCCAGCTAGACCGGTTGATGCTGCCGGATGCGCGGCTTCGCCGCCTTGACCATGTCGAACAATTCCGCCGAGCGCCCAGTCAGCGCCGCCAGCACGAGACCGACCATATGCGCAAGCCGCTCCTCCTTGGCGTCTTTCGCCAGCAGGTCGCGGCCGAAGATCACGCTCAGCGTCGCGCTGTTGGAGAGATAGAAGAAGGTGAGCGCCGCAATCGAAATGTAGAGCTGCACCGGATCGACCGCGACCTGGAAGTCACCGCTCTCGACGCCGCGGCGGACCACGGTACGGATCATCTCGACGAAGGGCGAATGCATCGACTTGACCTTGGTCGAGCGCTTCAGATGTTTTGCGCGCGCAAGGTTCTCGGTCTGGAGCAGCGACAGGAACTCGGGATTTTGGAGAAAGTAATTCCAGGTGAACTCGATCAGCCGCTTGATGGCCTCGGGCGGATCCAGATGCTCGAGATCGAGCCCCCGCTCCTCGTTGCGTATCTTCTCATAAGCGCCCTCGAGCACGGCGAGATAAAGTTCGTCCTTCTTGCCGACGTGGTAGTACAGCATGCGCTTGTTGGCGCCGGCTTTGGCCGCGATGCGGTCGACGCGGGCACCCGCAAGGCCATGGGCCGAAAACTCCTGCTTGGCGGCTTCAAGGATGCGAAGCCGCATCCCTTCCGGGTCGCGCTGCCATTTGAGAGTTCGTTTTGCCTTCGCCAAACCGGTTGCCCGCCAATGCTTGTCCCGATTGCATTATCATGCGCGAGAAGGTTTGAGAATGCGAGCGATCACGCTGCCGGCTTCGGTGCTCGCTCGAGGAGGATCGTCTGGATGCCGCAGGTGCCTGAGCGCACCGTCATCACCCGCGTGCCCGGCTTTCGGCCGTTGCGCACCTCGCTGACGTCGACGCCCGCGGCGATCAGGCGGGCGCGGGTCGCTTCGATGTCGGCGACGCGCCAGCTCAGGCCCCAGAGCCGGTCGTGGGTCAGGTCGCCGCCCGCGACCGGCCGGCGCACCACCTCGACGATGAGATCGCCGCAGCGGAAGAACATCAGCTGGCCCCAGTCGTGATGCGAGCGGTCGAGCGCCAGGTCGAGTCCGAGCCGGGCGCCATAGAGCGCCGCGGCACGCTCGGAATCCTCGGTCGCGACCACGACGTGGTCGAGCCCTTCGATCGGGCCGACGTCGGTCACACCAGAGATCGGGCGCTGCTCGGCGAGCTCGAGAAAGAACATGCGCACGCCGCGCGTGAGTTCGGTGGGTGTGCGGGTGCGCTTCCAGTGCAGCACCGCGCCGCTCCCGTGGTCGCGGCTCTCGACCTCCGCGACCGCCTCCGGCTTCAGCGCCACCCGGTCGAGCCGCCGGTACATCTTGCCAATGTCTGCGACGCGGAAGCACAGGCTTGCGAGCATGCCCTCACGGTCATCCAGCAACGCGCGTATCCGATCGGCGGTGACGCCGAAACCGCTCGGCGCCATCAATTCCAGCGTCATGTTGTCGAGGGTGAACAGCACGCGGTCGGTGCCGTCTGCGGAGTTCTGCCAGGCCGGTGCCCGTGCCAGCAGGGTCTGATAGGCAGCCCTGGCGGCGGCGATATCGCTGACCAGGGCGACCACGTGATCGAGGCCGGTGATCATGTTCCCCCCTATTTGATCGACCCGGAACACGGGTCGAAATTCGGCATTTGTCCGGGCTTGGCATTGCCCGGTGATGGTCGTATTCCGGGCCTATGCTCACCTCAAGCGCTGAGGGCGGTGCCTTTGCGAATAAATTCCGCGTTCCATCCGCGGAAGCGGTGCTAATGTAATGCCGCCGGCCGGGACCACCCAGCGCATCACGGACAACCAATGCAGGCTCTCTTTATCGGACAGACCTATATCGACGTCACCTTCATTACCGACCACATGCCGACCGGCGACGAGAAGCACGTGGCGGACGCCTACGCGGTCTCTTTCGGCGGCAATGCGGTGACGGCAGCTTTCTGCTGCGCCAAGCTGGGAATCGTGCCCGACCTGATCGCGACCGTCGCGAACGACTGGCTTGGCCGCATGTTCCAGGACATGTGCGCCAAATACGCGATCTCGCTGCACAACCGGAAGGTCAACCAGTCCTCGCTGTCCTTCATCATGCCCAAGGACGGCAAGCGGGCGATCGTTCGCTGTCGCGACGATCACCACATCCATCCCTTCCCGATCCTCAATCTCGGCAGCTGCCGAGCGCTGCATATCGATGGCCACCAACCGGATGCTGCGATCCACTACGCCAAGGTGTGCCGTGAGGCCGGCATTTTGACCTCGCTCGACGGCGGCGGCCTGCGCACCAACACGCATGAGCTCCTGGAATTCATCGATGTTGCGATCGTCGCGGAGCGACTGTGCGAGCAGATGGATCTGACGCCGGACAAGATGCTCGATTATCTCAAGAGTCGCGGCTGCAAGATCGGCGGCGTCACCATGGGTGAGAAAGGCCTGCTCTGGTACAACGAGACCGGAGCGGTCGACATCATGCCCGCGATGCCGATCCCGCGCGAGCGCGTGATCGACACCAACGGCGCCGGCGACGTGTTCCACGGCGCCTACATCTATTCCTACCTCGCCCACCCCGGCAAAACCTGGCGCGAGCATTTCGACTTCGCCCGCGCCGCCTCGACCCACAAGATCCAGCGCCTCGGCAATGAGGCCGGACTGCCGACCCTTGTCGACATCGCCAAAGTCAGGCAGGAATTCGAGGTCAGGGTCTAGTTTTTTTGTTCAGCATGATCTTTTCGGAAAGCCGCTGCACAGTTCGCTAATGCGGCCCTGCGAGTCCGGATCATGCTCTAGGGGGTTCAGATGGGGCGCGTTTTCGTCGCCGGCAGCATCAACATGGATGTGGTGGCGACCGCCGATCGCCATCCGAGGGTCGGCGAGACCGTCGCCGGCAAAGAGGTGCTTTACTTCCCCGGAGGCAAGGGTGCCAACCAGGCGGTCGCAGCCTCAAGGCTCGGCGCGCGGACCACACTGATCGGCCGGCTCGGCAAGGACTCCTTCGGCACGGAGCTGAAGGCGTTCCTCGAAGGTCAAGGCATCGATCTCGGCTATGTCCAGGAGACGGCGGGGGCCCATACCGGCACCGCCATCATCACCGTCGCTGAGGCCGACAATACCATCGTCGTCATTCCCGGTACCAACGCACTGGTCAGCGCCGAGGACGTCGGTGTCGCGCCGCTGGTGAAGGGCGATGTCGCGGTCAGCCAGTTCGAGATTCCGCTACCCACGATTGCCGCCTTTTTCCGGCGCGCCCGTGCGGCGCAGGCGAGGACGATGCTCAACCCGGCACCGGCACAGAAATTCGGCCGCGACCTGCTCGAGCTGGTCGACGTCCTCGTGCTGAACGAGACCGAGCTTGGCCTGCTCGCCGACGTGGCGTTGTCCGATAGCGATGACGTCGCGCGGATCCTAGATGCGGCGCGGCGGCTTCAAGTGAGCTCGGATCAGACCATCTGCATCACGCTCGGCAAGCGTGGTGTCGTCGCGCTCGCCGGCAGCGAAGAGCTGATCGTACGGGGCCGCGCAGTGAAGGCGGTCGACACAACCGGCGCCGGCGATTGCTTCGTCGGCGCGCTTGCCGCGCTGCTTGCAGGCGGCGCAGTCCTGCGCGACGCGCTTGCCTTTGCCAATGCCGCCGCCTCGATCTCCGTGCAGCGCATGGGCGCCGGCCCCTCGATGCCGACGGCGGAAGAAGTTTCCGCCGTCCTCAACGGACCCTGATCAAGCCAGCGCGCTCTTCAGATCGAACCTTTCGTCCACGGCCTTCTCGGGCGCGAGCGAGCGGTCCATGCCGAGCAGGCGGCGGCCGAACATGTGATCGCCGGCGCGGTTGATGGATTCGATGCCGAGCAGCTTGTCGCCCTTGTAGCAGAAAGCCGAGAACACTTTCTTCGTGGGATCGCCACGCAGCACGACGCGGTCGTACCCCGTGGTCAGCCCCGCAATCTGCAGCTTGTCATCGCCCTGGTCGCTCCAGAACCAGGGCTGGCCATCATAGACCTTCCTGTCGCCTGTCAGCCGCGCCGCCACGCAACGCGCGTGGTCGGTCGCGTTCTGCACCGACTCCAGCCGCAGCGAGCCGCCGAAGCGTGGGCTGGCGAACAACGCACAATCGCCGACCGCCGAGATGTTCGGATCGGCCGTCAGGAGATATTCGTCGACGATAATGCCGGAAGCGACCGGCAGCCCCGCCTCCGCCGCAAGCTCGATATTCGGCAGCACGCCGACGCCGACCACGACGAGGTCCGCCGGCAGATGACGGCCGTCGCTCAAGGAGACGCCGGTGACCTTGCCGCCGTCGGCTTCGATGCTGGTCGCCTGCACGCCGAGATGAATGCGGATGCCGGCTTCGCGATGGCGCTCCTGGAAATACTCCGAGACCTCCGCCGTCACCGCGCGCGCCATCACGCGCGGCGCGAGCTCGAGCACGTCGACCTCGAGGCCCTTGATCCGGGCGGTCGACGCGAATTCGAGTCCAATGAAGCCCGCGCCGATCACCACGACCCGTGTCTTCGACGGGATGATCTTTCGCAGCGCCCCGCTCTCATCGAGGATGCGCAGGTATTTGACGTCGGGCAGGTTGGCGTTGGGCAGATCGAGCAGCCGGTTGCGCGCGCCCGTCGCCAGCACGAGGTGGCCGTAATCGAGCGTGTCGCCGGAGGCGAGATGAACCTTGCGCCCGGCGCGGTCGATCGAGGTCGCGCGGCCTGCAATCAACTCGATCTTCTGATCCTGGTAAAACTTCTCCGGCCGGAACATCAGGCTTTCAGGGCCGGCCGAGCCCTTGATATAGGCCTTTGACAGAGGCGGCCGCTGATAGGGTAGATGTGCCTCGTCATTGATCAGGCAGACGCGACCGGCAAAGCCGGACTGACGCAGCGACGCGGCGACCTGGTAGCCACCATGGCCCGCGCCGACGATAATCACCGAACCGACCGTCATCGGAACAGCCCAACTTTCTGGACACGAGCGTTACCCATGTCGTCTCCTCTCTCTCACTGATTTTGGCTTGCTGGCCTTGTCGGTCGAGGAGCCGGCGCTCGTGTCCGTCCCTAAACGATGGCACCGCCATTTGACCCTATCGTTCCCGGTAACGCAAGTGCGACTGGCGGCAGGGATTGTCTCCCCTCGCCTTCTGCGATTTAGTTGCGGCAAATACCTCTTGCCGAGGATTTGCCATGTCCGCATCCACCGCCTCTCGTCCCGACGAAGCCGCCCTGCTGCGCATCGACGGCCGCGTCGCCACCATCACGCTCAACCGCCCCGCCGCATTCAACTCAATCAATCTCGCGATCGCGCAGAGGCTCGAGGAGCTCGCTGCCGAGATCGATGCCTCCGACGCGATCAGGGTCGTCGTCATCGAGGGCGAAGGCCGCGCCTTTTGCGCCGGCGGCGATCTGCAGACCATCGGCGCTGCGGCCGAAGCCAACACGGTGACGCCGGTCGTGGGGGAGCTCCTCAAGCATTATCACGCCTTCATCGAGACCCTCAGGCGCATGCCAAAACTGTCGCTCTCGAGCGTCCACGGCTCGGCCGCCGGCGCCGGCATGGGGCTCGCCTTCGTCACCGACCTCTGCATCGCCGCGGAAGATGCCAAGTTCACGCCGGCCTATGCCAAGATCGGCGTGTCGCCAGACGGCGGCAGCACGGTCGGGATCGTCGGAACCGTCGGGACAAGGCGCGCCCTGCAGATTTTCCTCGCAGAGGACAGCTTTACCGCGCAGCAGGCACAAGAATGGGGACTCGTCGCCAAGGTCGTTCCCGCGGCCGAGCTCAAGGCCGCCACACGGCAGCTTGCAGAGCGCCTCGCGCAAAATCCGCCAGCAGCGATCGCGGGAACAAAGTCGCTGGTCTATCAGGCCGCGACGACGCCGGTGAGGCAGCAGCTCGATGCGGAGGAGCACAAGATCATCATGGCCATGCATACGGAGGATTTCCGCGTGGCCGTGAAGAAATTCACGAGCAAGTCGAAATGAACGTGCTCACGCCACCACGCTCGTTCTACGGCCTCCGTCATGGCGCGACCGACTGGAACCGCGAGGGTCGTTTCCAGGGACGGACCGACAATCCGCTGAACACGGATGGCATCACACAGGCTCATGCAGCGGCAGAAGTGCTGCGTGGCGCCGGCATCGGCCGCATCGTCACAAGCCCTTTGGTGCGTGCTGCGAAAACGGCCGAGATCATCGCGGCCGCGATCTCGGCGCCGCTGACGATCGACGACGGCATCATCGAGTGCGATTTCGGCAGCTTCGAGGGACTCTCCGTCCGCGCGGCCATGGAGAAGCACGGTGTCAGATCGGCAGAAGGCCTCATCTCCATTCTGCCGGCCGATGGCGAAGCCTGGGACGTCGTCACCGAACGGTCGCTGGCTTGCGTGTCGGCGTGGCTGAAGCGGGACCCCGACGAGCATATCCTGTTCGTCTGCCATGATGCGGTGATGCAGGCGCTCGCGCGATCGCTGTGCGGCAGCTTTTTTCAGAACCGCCACGGCACGCCGTTTCGCTACGTGCCCTCACAGGAGGGATGGCGCGTCGAGGAACTTCGCTACTGAGGGCAGATATACCCCGTGCCCGCCGGAGATTTGAAGCAACCGACCGACTCGGGAAGCACGTGTCGCGGCAGCCACAGCACAACGCTCGGAAAGTAGATTGCAAAGGCAATCGTGGCGAAGAACACGACGTAGATCGACAATGCGGCGCGCAGCGCCTTGGCAAAGCTGATGCCGACGAATTTCGATGCCATCAGCAGCACGAGGCCATAGGGCGGTGTGATCAGGCCGAAGGCGAGCGTTGCGATCAGCACCACGCCCATATGCACGCCGTTGATGTCGCCCGCCTCCGTCAGAGCGTTGACCAGCGGCATGAAGATGATGATGGTCGGCACCGGCTCGATGAAGTCGCCGACCACGGTGAACAGCAGCACCATCAAGAGCATGATCAGGTGCGGATCGTTGCCGGCGATGGAGGTGATCCATTCCGCGATATAGTTCGCGCCCCGCAAATAAGCGAGCATCCAGCCGAACGCGTTCGCCGCGCCGATCGTGATCAGCGGCAGCGAGAAGATCAGCCCGGCGAGGCAGAAGTCGTACGGAATCTTCTTGAAGTGGCCCCGGTTCAATGCGGGGATCACGACCAGGATGATCCAGGCCACGGCGACGACGCCGGCTTCCGTCGGCGTGAACCAGCCGGTCAAGATGCCGCCGAGCAGGATCACCGGGATCATCAGCGGCAAGGCCGCATCGCCTGCGGCGAACACCACTTGCCGCAGCGGCGCGCGCGGCTTGCGCAGGCCCGAGGGGCCGAAGAAATAGCAGTAGATCATCAGGCCGAGTCCGATCATCAGGCCGGGCACCACGCCCGCCATGAACAGGCCGGCGATCGAGACGTTGCCGACGGCGCCATAGACCACCGCCGTGATGCTCGGCGGCACCAGCGCCGCAATCGTCGAGGCCGACGCAATGATCGCAGCGATGAATGCCGGCTCGTAGCCTTCGCGCTTCATGGGGCCGCCCAGCGCGCGGCTCATCACGGCGACGTCGGCCGTTGTCGAGCCTGACATTTCCGAAAAGAACATACTGAAGACGACGACGACCTGGGACAGACCACCCCTGATATGTCCGACCAGCGATACCGACAAATTCGCGATTCTTACCACCACGTTCGCCGAGCTCATGAGCTCGCCAACCAGCAGGAAGAACGGGATCGCCAGCAGCGCCTCGGAATCGACGCCGTCAAAGATCTTCTGGATGATGGCGGCGAGCGAGACGTCGGACAGGATCGCGCCGATGAAGACGCCGGCCATCAGCGAGAACGGCACGGGCACGCCGAGATAGCCGAAGAACAGGAAGCAGAACGACATCAACGCCAGAACGACGGGTGCGCTCACGGCTGCACCCTCGTCTCGCCAGTCGCGGGAGGCGCCGCATCTTCGTCTAGCGGCTCGGGATGATCAAACCCGTTGCGCAGGCCGTTGACGAGTTGCTCGATGGTGAACAGGCCGATCAGGACGCCTGACACCGGGATGATGGCATACAGGGAGGCGATCGGTGTGCCCGACGGCAGGCGAAAACTGCCGAAGCCGCGGAGAAAGTTGAGATAGCCGTACCAGATCAGGCAGGCGGCGACGCCGAGCACGACGATGCGAATGACGACCTCGACGATCAGCCGCGGCGTGCCGTGCATCGCCTCGGAGATCGCCGTGAGATAGAGATGATCGTTGCGCCGCGTCGCGGCTGCCGTGCCGATGAATATCGCGTAGATGAACAGCGTCGAGGTGACCTCCTGGAGCCACAGCCAGGGATGACCGATGGTGCGGGTGACGATGTCAGCGGTCACCGACAGCGAGAAGCCGAAGCACAGCACGCCGCAAAGCATCATCAGCGCAAGCTCGAGCCAGTCGAGGCTGCGCCACTTCAGGTGACGCTGGCGCTCCAGGACGAGCTTGTCGGCGATGGCCATGTTTGATGCACTCCCGGCTCCGGCTTTTCCGTCATGGCCGGGCTTGTCCCGGCCATCCACGCCCTTGGCGCTGGCTCGAACGAAGAACGTGAATGCCCGGGACAAGCCCGGGCATGACGACGTCTGGCGCCTAGTTAATCGACCGGATCAGGTTCTTTATCTTCTCGGCGTGCGGGCCGAGATCCTTGGCGAGCTTGTCGAGATAGGGATCAGCAATCGTGATGAAGCCGGACTTGTCAACGTCGGTCACAATCTTGACGCCGATCGACTTCAGCTTGACTTGCGATTGATGCTCAAGCTCGATCGCCTTGGCCGGCTGGGTCTTGTTGACCTCGTCGGCGGCGGCCTGGACCCAACCCTGCTGCTCGGGAGTGAGGCTGTTCCAAAGCTTGTCGCTGACCCAGACCAAACTGTTGTTGGCCTCATGCTCGGTCATCGACAGAACCGGCGCCACCTCGTAGTGCTTGTTGGCGAGATAGACGTTGACGCCGTTCTCGGCGACATCGACTACGCCGGTTTGCAGGGAGGTGTAGACGCTGCCGAACGGCATATGCACGATCTGCGCGCCATAGGCCGGAAACATGGTGTCCTCGGTCGGCGTCGCCTGCACCCGCACCTTCAGGCCCTTCATGTCGTCGACCTTTTTGATCTCCCGCTTGGAATACATGTTGCGCAAACCAAGAGTTGCGAGCGCGATGACGTGGGCGCCCTGAACCGTATCCGAAATCATCGCCTTGACGGCTGCTGCGACAGCGGGATCCGCCATTGCCTTGATGAGATGGTCTTCCGAGCGGAACAAGTAGTGCATCGACATCACGCCGGCCTGCGGCGAGAGCGTCGCGGCGTTCGCGGATGAGGAGATACAGAATTCGACGTCGCCTGCCTTGACAAGTTGCAAGACTTGCGGCTCTTGCCCGAGTTGCGCACCGGGATACTGCTCGATGAGCATCGTCCCCTTGCTCAGCGCCTTCAGCTTCTCGCTGAAGATGTCACCGAGGATTCCATACCCCGTGGTCTTGGGCTGATCATAGGCGAAGCGATAATGCTTCACCTCTTGTGCCGATGCGCTAGTTGCGAACAGGATCGCGGCCGTTGCCGCCAGCCCAAGCATGGATCGTGCAATCATCGTCTCCCCCTGTTTTATCGTTCGCCGCTTTTGCGGCTGAAGAGTTTTGCGGGTGGTCGCTCACCCCTTCTCGGTCTTTGGTCCAGTCCTCTGCATGAAATCGAAGTCGCAGCCCTCGTCGGCCTGCAAAATGGTTTCGTTGAACAACCAGGCATAGCCGCGCCTGGCGTCGCCGGACGTCGCCGGAAGCTTAAAGGCGATGCGGCGGCGCGCCAACTCCGCGTCATCAACCAGAAGCTCGATGCTGCGCTTGGCAACGTCCAGCCGGATCATGTCGCCGTTCTTCACCAGCGCCAACGGACCGCCGACGGCGGATTCCGGCGTGATGTGGAGCACGATTGTGCCGAAGGCCGTACCGCTCATGCGCGCGTCCGAGATGCGCACCATGTCCTTGGTACCACCACGCGCCAGCTTCTTCGGGATCGGCAAGTAACCGGCCTCGGGCATGCCGGGCGCTCCCTTCGGCCCGGCATTGCGCAGCACCAGCACGTCATCGGCGGTCACGTCGAGATCGGGATCGTCGACCCGCAGGGTCATGTCCTCGACCGATTCGAACACCACGGCACGCCCGGTGTGCTGCAACAGCTTGGGGCTCGCAGCGGATTGCTTGATGACCGCGCCACGCGGCGCGAGATTGCCGTGCAGGACGGCAAGCCCGCCCTCGGGCTTGATCGGATTGTCGCGCGGGCGGATGGCATCTTGTCCGGGCACGTCTTCCGCATTGGCAACGATATCGCGGAGCGTTTGTCCGGATATCGTCTTGGCGTCGAGATCGATGAGATCGCCGAGCTGCGCCAGGAGTTGCGGCACGCCGCCCGCGTGGTGGAAATGCTCCATATAATGCTCGCCGGAGGGTTTTAGGTCGACCAGCACCGGCACCTCGCGGCCGAGCTTGTCGAAGGCATCGAGATCGAGCCGGTGCGGCGAGCGGTGCGCCATCGCGGTGAGATGAATCAGGCCGTTGGTCGAGCCGCCGATCGCTTGCAGCACGACCTGCGCATTCCTGAACGAGGCCGGCGTCAGCAGTTCGCTCGGCTTCGGCCCCTTGGTCTTGGCCATCCCGGCGGCGACCTTGCCGCTCGCTTCAGCCAGACGGAAGCGCTCGGCGTGCGGCGCCGGGATCGTCGCGCTCATCGGCAGCGAAAGGCCAAGCGCCTCGATCATGCAGGCCATGGTCGAGGCCGTGCCCATCACCATGCAGGTGCCGACCGATGGCGCGAGCCGGCCGTTGACCGCCTCGATCTCGACGTCATCGATATCGCCCGCGCGATATTTCGCCCACAGCCGCCGGCAGTCCGTGCAGGCGCCCAGCACCTCACCCTTGTGATGGCCGACGACCATCGGACCCACGGGGATGACCACGGTCGGCAGGTCAGCGCTGATCGCGGCCATCACCTGCGCGGGCAGCGTCTTGTCGCAGCCGCCAATCACGATCACTGCGTCCATCGGCTGGGCGCGGATCATCTCCTCGGTATCCATCGCCATAAGATTGCGCAGGTACATCGAGGTCGGATGCGCAAAGCTCTCGGCGATCGAGATGGTCGGGAACACGAATGGCATCGCGCCCGACAGCATCACGCCGCGCTTCGCCGCCTCGATGATCTGCGGCACATTGCCATGACAGGGATTGTAATCGCTGTAGGTGTTGGTGATGCCGACGATCGGGCGCTCGAGTGCGTCGTCCGAATAGCCCATGGCCTTGATGAAGGCCTTGCGCAGGAACAGCGAGAAGCCGGCATCGCCATAGCTCGTCAGCCCTTTGCGCAAGCCACTCGTCATGATGCCACTCCGTTCGCCTCGCCATTGTCGTACAGGCTAGCTCCTGATTGTCAATAACAGAGGCCGCCATTAGACCTTTTTCCAACCCCAGCACCGCCCGGCGCGGCAAATTATTGACAATCCACTCCCTCCCTGCTCCACAGGAGCGACCGAACCAGGGGCCCGGCCCAGGAGGCCAAGGGGATGACGGAGATTTTGAGTGCAAGCCCGGCGGCGCTTCGGCGCGAGGACCCGGACGACGTGGTCGCGCGGCTGGAGGAGGACATCATTTTCGGCCGCTTCGCGCCGGCCGCGCGCCTGACCGAGGATGCGCTGATGTCGCGCTACGGCACCTCGCGGCATTTCGTTCGCCAGGCGCTCGTGGAGGCCGAGCGGCGCGGCATCGTGCGGCGCGAGAAGAACATCGGCGCCACCGTTCGCTTCTATTCGGCCGACGAGGTCCGGCAGATCTATGAAGTGCGGGAGATGCTGACGCGGCAGGCCGCGCTGATGATCCCCCTGCCCGCGCCGCAAAGCCTGATCGACGAGTTGGCCGAGTTGCAGCGGCGCTATTGCGCTAAGGCGGACATGCAGGACCTGCGCGGCATCCACGAAGCCAACGATGCCTTCCACGTCGCGCTGTTCGCGGCCTGCGGCAATCCCTACCTCGTGCGCTCGCTCCAGGACTACATGAACCTGACCTTGCCGATGCGCGCAAAGAATCTCGCCGACCGCGACGGGCTGGCGCTGTCACGGCGCCAGCACGAATTGATGATCGAGCTGTTGAAGGGCCGCGACAGCTGGGCCCTGGCCCAGCTCTGCGTCGATCACATGCAGTTCAGCAAGTCGGATTATCTCGCCCGCATCGCGGACGAGGAAGCTGAACGCGAAGCTGCGCACTCTTAAATAAGCTGGATATCAGTGCCCGGCATGCATGGAACGTGGGATAGAACCTACCGCAGCTTGCCCCGACGACACCGCTCCGAGACAGGCTTCAAAACTGTTTGTCAAGCCATCGAAATTACGCAGAGCCAGAAATAGATAGGGACGGGCGTCCGGCGGCACATCGCACATGCTGATCCTTTTCCCTCCCGAATGAAAATGTCATGACCGAACAAACCCTGACAGAGCCGATCGATGAGCGGCGAGAGGTGTCCCTCGGCTTTTCGCGCTACCAGTCAATTCTCGTCGCGCTGCTGGCGCTTGTCCAATTCACCATCATCATCGATTTCATGATCATGTCGCCACTCGGCGCCATCATCATGCCGGCGCTCGATATTTCGGCCGCGCAGTTCGGGGTGGCCGTCTCCGCCTACGCATTCAGCGCGGGAATTTCCGGCATCCTGGCGGCCGGCTTTGCCGATCAGTTCGATCGCAAGCGGCTGCTGTTGTTTTTTTATCTCGGGTTTACCCTAGGGACCGCGCTTTGCGCGATCGCTCCCAACTATCATGTGCTGCTGCTTGGGCGGATCGTTACCGGGTTGTTCGGCGGCGTGATCGGCTCCGTTGTGCTCGCCATCGTGACCGATCTCTTTGCACTGCAATTGCGGGGCCGCGTCATGGGCTTCGTGCAAACCGCCTTCGCTGCAAGCCAGGTGCTGGGCATTCCAGCCGGTCTTTTTCTCTCCAACCACTGGAGCTGGCACGTCGCGTTCGGCGCATTGGTCGGCGTGTCGATCGCCGGGATGGCCGCCGTGCTGTTATTGATGAAACCGGTGAACGCCCATCTCTTGCTGAAGCAGGATAAAAACCCGTTCCAGCATCTGATCGCAACGGTCGCGCAGCCTCGCTATTGGATGGCATTCGCGGTAACGACGCTGCTCGCGACCGGCGGCTATATGCTGATGCCGTTCGGGAGCGCCTACACCGTACACAATCTCGGCATCGATATCGTTCATTTGCCGACGATCTATCTCGTCTCCGGTCTGTTTAGCATCTTGATCGGACCGCTGGTCGGACGCGCGAGCGATGCTTTTGGCAAGTTTCCCACCTTTGCCTTCGGCAGCGCCATGTCCATCGTCATGGTGCTCATCTACACGCATCTCGGCCAGGTGAGTTTGACGGTCGCGATCCTGGTCAACGTCCTGATGTTCGTTGGAATCTTTTCACGCATGATCCCGTCGCAAGCGTTGATTTCCGCGATCCCCGAGCCGGCACAACGCGGCTCCTTCAGCGCGATCGGCGCCTCCCTGCAACAGCTCTCCGGCGGTCTCGGCTCCGTGCTCGCCGCCGCACTCATCGCACAAGATGCCGATGGTTCGCTCCGGCATTTCGACCGGCTAGGATACGTCGTTGTTACAACGGCGGTGATTTCCCTGATCGTGATGTATCTTGTGCAGAGGCCAATCGCGGCCCGGGTTGGCAAACACGTTGTTTAAGGCGTCGGTTCCGACGCCCGGACGCGCTACGGCGATCTGCCCCTGCCCGCGCCCGAGGGCGAGAGCGGACAGGGCGTGTCGTCGCGCGGGCTGATCGATTTTTGCGAAATGCACGCCTAGCGCTTGGTCCAATCGATGATGCGGCTCTTGTCGGCATCGAACTCGAGGCTGCAGAACGCGCCGCCCTGATAGTAGTCGCCGACTGGATCGGGCTTCAGCTTGGCCTGCTCGGCCATGGCGTGCTGCCAAAAGTCTTCTGCGCGGCCGGTGGGACGGTAGCCGAAGTCGTAGGCGCGATGGTTATCCCACCAGGCGCGCTCGTTGAGCGAGGCGCCGTAGAAGATCTCGAAATGGATGTCGGGATGCTCGAGGCCAATGCGGCAGAGCTGCACGAGATCCTCGGGCTTCAGCCAGATCGCGAGCCGGCGCTGGTCGAGCGGCTTCTCGCCGAAATTGCCGATGCGGAGGCAGGTGACCTTCAGGCCATGCTTGTCGGCATAGAGCGCGCCGACCGCCTCGCCGAACACCTTGCTGACGCCGTATCGGCCGTCGGGACGCGGGGTGACGTCGGCGCCGATCTTGTGGTGGCGCGGATAGAAGCCGACGGCGTGGTTCGAGGACGCGAAGACCACGCGCTTGACGTTCTTCTTGCGCGCCGCCTCGAACAGATTGTAGCCGCCGATGATATTGGCCTGGAGGATGTCGTCCCAGGAACCCTCGACCGAGTAGCCGCCGAAATGCAGAATGCCGTCGACGCCCTCGCAGATCGCTTCGCATTGCGCGAGATCAGACAGGTCCGCCGCCTTGAATTTCTCGTCGGCGCCGAGATCGGCAGGCGGCTTGATGTCGGAGAGCAGGAGATCCGGATAGATCGGCGGCAGCAATTTGCGCATCGCGCTGCCGATTCCGCCCGAAGCTCCCGTCATCAAAATACGCGGCATTTCTTCCCTCGTTGGTAGCGACCAGTTTGCGGTCGTGGGGCTCTAATGATAGCAGACTTGGCCTGAGGGGACGCAACAACGAGAACTGCACATGTCCGATGCATCGTCACATTCCCAAGAATCCTCGAAAGGATGGCGGCCGGCGACCTATTACCCCGATCCGGCGATAAGTGCACTAGACCCAAGGTTTGAGAAATACTGGCTGAAGCTCTCGGCTGTGGAACGCCTCACCACCGGCCTGCGCTGGGCCGAGGGCCCGGTGTGGTTCGGCGACGGGCGATACCTCCTGTGCAGCGACATCCCCAACCAGCGCATCATCAAATGGGAAGAGGAAACCGGCACGGTTTCCATTTTCCGAAAACCCTCCAACTTCGCCAACGGCAACACCAGGGATCGCCAGGGCCGGCTGATCACCTGCGAGCATGGCGGCCGCCGGGTGGTGCGCACCGAGTATGACGGTGCAGTCACGGTGCTGATGGATTCTTTCGGCGGCAAGCGGCTGAACTCGCCGAACGACGTCGTCGTGAAGTCCGACGGCTCGATCTGGTTCACCGATCCCGTGTTCGGGCTGCTCGGCAACTACGAGGGCTACAAGGCGGAGTCGGAGATCGACCCGAACGTCTACCGGCTTGATCCGGCGTCCGGCAAGGCGACCATCGTGGCCGAGGGCGTGCTCGGCCCGAACGGGCTGTGCTTCTCGCCGGATGAGAAAATCTTGTACGTCGTGGAGTCGCGCGGCGTGCCGAACCGAAAGATCCTCGCCTATGACGTCTCTCCCGACGGCACCACGATCTCCAACAAGCGTGTCTTCATCGATGCCGGGCCAGGCACCCCGGACGGCATGCGCTGCGACATTGACGGCAATCTCTGGTGCGGCTGGGGCATGGGCGATCCCGAACTCGACGGCGTCGTCGTGTTCGCGCCCGACGGTGTCATGATCGGCCGCATCGCGCTGCCCGAGCGCTGCGCCAATCTCTGCTTCGGCGGGCTGAAGCGCAACCGCCTGTTCATGGCGGCGAGCCAGTCGATCTACGCGTTGTACGTGAACACGCAGGGCGCGCTGGGGGGATAGCGAAAGCGCCTGCCCTACATCGCCGCGCAAAGGAGTGGGCCAACGATTGAAGTCATTCCAAATCGGCGGCGCCTGGCCCGACCAGATCAATGGCGCCAGTTCCACCAGACTGCCAATCGGAAATAGGCAACCAATCAGAATCGCGATGGCAACGCCCGCAACAGATGGAACGATGATCGCACCGAACCCGCTCGCCCGGAAAATGAAGCCAAGCTGACCTTTCGTGTTGAACGGAACTTCCTTCGCAATTCAGCGTTAGATGGTGCTTTGTCAGAATTCAACTGGGGTGCGGTTCCCATGTTCTAAGTGGGGCGGCAGTTGGAGGATTTCGCCGGACATTCCGTCGATAGGGAGGAACCCGCCGGCTAATTTCCAACACCAAACCATCAGCTCGAAGTTTCCCAAGAAATTTCCCAAGACAAGGCGTTACGAGATCGTGCGACGGCCGTCGTCCCACCCGCAGATCAGGAGCTACCCCAACAAAGCAACATTGCAACAATCAATGCGGAGAGAACGCCATGGCCGCCAATCTCACGTCCGTTGTGATGCAATTCCTGACTCCTGAAGTTCTGTCGCAAATCGCTTCATTCCTTGGAATCGATCGAACCACAGCCGAGAAGGCAACAGCCGGAGCTGTCCCGTCACTGCTAGCCGGGCTGGCAGACCTTGTCGGAACTCCTGCTGGAAGCAATCAATTATCGAAGCTGCTGTCTCAACAGCAAGCCGGCTCTCTTGCAGATATTTTGCGCAGCGCGGGTCCTGAGCGACTGGCTGAAACCGGCGCGGGCATGCTGTCCGGATTGTTCGGCGCCGGAACCATGGGGACCATGGCCCAGGCCGTTGGAAAGTTTGCCGGCGTGGGCGATGGCGGCGGAACGTCGCTGCTCAGCATCCTCGGCCCGATCGTGCTGGGCGCGCTGGGGCAGCACCAGCGCGAAACTGGTCTCGATGCAAACGGTTTGGCATCGCTGCTGCGCTCGCAGAAGGGGCAGATTTCCGCGGCCATCCCGGCAGGCCTTGCCAGCCAGCTCAGCGCTGCGGGTCTCATCGACCAGGCAGGGGCCGGGGTACGCAGCGGGATGACCGCCGCCTCCGCCGCGGGAAGTAGAGTCGCGAGCGCAACCGAACGGGCGAGTTCCGCTTACGCAACAGCCACCAATACCACTCAATGGCCCTATTGGCTCGCCGCCCTGGTCGTCCTGGGTGGTCTTGCATGGTACGCATTCGACCGTCCTGGCCAGCAGACGGTCGCTGAGCAGACCGCTCCCGCGCGGCCTGCCACCACCGTGGGCATGGCACCTCCGAACTTGACTGTCGACGGTGTGAACTTGGCCAGCCAGGTCAACACGACGATCGACTCCCTGAAGTCGGCGCTTCCGAGCATCACCGATGCCACCGGGGCGCAGGCGGCTCTGCCAAAAATCAACGCGGCAATATCGCAGCTCGACGACGTCGGCACACGCGCGGCGAAGCTCACGCCCGAAGGACGAACTGCGCTCGCCAAACTAATCGCCGCTGCGATGCCGGCCATCAACCAGATGTGCGACAAGGTCATGGCGGCTCCCGGCGTCGGGCCGATCGCGAAACCGGCGATCGACGATCTCAGGGCAAAGCTCGATTCGCTGGCCCGAGTTTGAAATTTCCGAGCGCGGCGACCCTGACTGTCGCCGCGCTCATCGGTTTTCGCACGGCGGATCGTGTCAGGGAGTGGACCTATGGCTGACAAAACAAGTTTTACGAAGGACGAATGGGCCTTGCTCTTGAGAAGTCCAATGAATGCAGGAATCGCCATCACAGCGGCTGAACCGAGCGGCTTGTGGGGCCTGCTCAAGGAGTCGTTTGCGAGTGGTGCAGCGCTGAGCCAGGCGGCCACAGACCCCAGCGCCAACGCGTTGGTCAAGGCGGTGGTTGCCGATTTCATGACCGGCGACGGCAGAAGCGTGGCTCGCGATGGATTGAAAGCCGAACTCGCGAACAGCAAGCCGGCGGAGGTTAAAACCAAAGCCATCGACTCGCTGCGGCAAGTCTCGGCCATCCTCGCAGCCAAGGCGCCCGGTGACGCCGTGGCGTTCAAGGATTGGCTCCGCCAGATCAGCCAGAAAACGGCCGAGGCTGCATCTGAGGGTGGAAGCCTGTTTGGCGGCGGCGTCCTGGTCAGCGACGCCGAGAAGGCAACGCTTGGCGAAATCTCGGCCGCGCTCGGCGCCTGATCAGGGCCAACACCGAAGGTTGCCCGCCTGCTGATGCGAAACGCCGGAGCGGTCATCCCGCTCCGACGCTGCAACTGTGGTGTGAAGTGCCTACGCCGCGTTGAAGCCGGCGACCGCCTTCACCTCGAGAAAATCCTCGAGACCGTACTTGCCCCACTCGCGGCCATTGCCGGACTGCTTGTAGCCGCCGAACGGCGCGGAGCGATCGTTGGGCACGCCCTGGAGGTTGACGTTGCCGGCGCGGATCTGGCGCGCGACCTTCTTCGCGTTCTCGACCGTGTCGGCCGAGACATAGCCCGCAAGACCATAGGGCGTGTCGTTGGCGATCTGCACCGCATCGGCTTCGTCCTTGGCGCCGATGATGGTCAGCACCGGTCCAAAAATCTCCTCCTTCGCGATCGTCATATCGCTGGTGACGTCGGCGAAGATGGTCGGGCGAACGTAGAAGCCTTTGTTGACGCCCTCGGGCAGGCCGGGGCCGCCGGCGACGAGCGTTGCGCCCTCGTCGATGCCCTTCGGCATTGGGGCCCGGCTTGCGCAGCCAATAGGCGCCGTCGGTGATGCCCTGCGCGAGGTCACCCGTCATGATCCGCTGCGCCTGCTCGATGGTGCGCGTCGACAGGCGCAAGTAGACCGAGCCCCCCTCGCCCGCCTCGCGCTGCATGTGGTCAAAACCCCAGCCCATGATCACGGCGAGCTCATCGACGAAGGCTGGCTCGAATGAGGCGAGCCCGTCCTGCGCCATGCCAATCAGCGGCGTTGCGATCGACTGGTGCGCACCGCCTTCGGGCGCGAGCGTGATGCCGGAAGGCGTCGCCGCCACCATGAAGCGCGCATCCTGATAGCAGGCGTAGTTCAGCGCATCGAGGCCGCGCTCGATGAAGGGATCGTAGAGCGTGCCGACCGGCAGCAGCCGCTCGCCATTGATCTGGTGCGAGAGCCCCAGGGCCGACATCATGATGAACAGGTTCATCTCGGCGATGCCGAGCTCGAGATGCTGCCCCTTGGGGGAAGCGTCCCAGTTGAAAGTCGATGGAATTTTCTCGCTGCGGAATAAATCCGCCTTCTCGGCGCGCGCAAACAGGCCGCGCCGGTTCACCCAGGGACCAAGATTAGTCGAGACGGTAACGTCGGGCGACGTCGTGACGATGCGCTTTGCAAGCTCACTGTCGCTGCGCGCGATCTCGTTCAGTACCAGCCCAAAACCCTGCTGGGTCGACATCTGCGCCGACGGCTTGAAGGTGAGTTGAGGGGGTACCTCGACGACGGGTGCGGTCAGCCGGCGGCCGTCCAGGTTGAAGGGCACGCGCGCGAGGAAGGATTCGAGCCCGGCAGCATCCTGCGCCATGCCTTCGAACCTGTCCCACTCATGTCCGGGGCGGATGTTCTGGGTGCTGCGAAACTTCTCCATCTGCGCGACCGTCATCAGGCCGGCATGGTTGTCCTTGTGGCCCTGGAACGGCAGGCCGACGCCCTTGATGGTATAGGCAATGAAGCAGACCGGGCGATCGTGATCGATCGCTTCAAACGCCTCCAGCATGCTCGCCATGTCGTGGCCACCAAGGTTCGACATCAGCGCCAGCAATTCGTCATCGCTACGGCGGTCGATCAGTTTCGTAATCGGCCCCTGATCGCCGATCTCGTCATGCAGGTGCTTGCGGAATGCCGCGCCGCCCTGGAAGCACAGCGCCGCATAGAGCGCGTTCGGGCAGTTGTCGATCCACGCTTTGAGCGCTTCACCACCGGGCTCGGCAAAAGCCTCGCGCATCAGCCGGCCGTATTTCACGATGACCACGTCCCAGCCGAAATTGCGGAACATGGTCTCGAACTTTTCCCAGAGCCCCTCGCGCACGACGGCGTCGAGCGACTGCCTGTTGTAATCGACCACCCACCAGGTGTTGCGCAGGCCGTGCTTCCATCCCTCGGCCAGCGCCTCGAAGATGTTGCCCTCGTCCATCTCGGCGTCGCCAACGAGCGCGATCATCCGCCCCTCGCGCCGGTCCTTCATCCAGCCATGCGCCTTGACGTAGTCTTGCACCAGTGACGAGAACAGCGTTTGCGCGACGCCGAGGCCGACCGAGCCGGTCGAGAAATCGACGTCGTCGATGTCCTTGGTGCGCGAGGGATAGGACTGCGCGCCCTTGAAGCCGCGGAAATTCTCCAGCTTCTCGCGGGTCTGCCGGCCGAACAGATACTGGATCGCATGGAACACCGGGCTCGCATGCGGCTTCACCGCGACGCGATCCTCCGGCCGCAGCACGTGGAAATACAGCGCCGACATGATGGTCGCGAGCGAGGCCGACGAGGCCTGGTGGCCGCCGACCTTCAGACCATCCGCGTTGGTGCGGATGTGGTTGGCGTGATGGATGGTCCAGGACGACAGCCACAACACCTTGGCAGCGAGCGCGGACAACGTGTCGAGGCGGGCGGAATCGACGGGCATGGCGATGCTCCGGAAGATAATCGCCCATGATACGCCTGCGGGCGCAGGCAAAATTCTCAATTTTTCGCGCCATACCTGCAAAAATTGGGATATTTTACCAACAGATAGCCATCCCATACAGGTTTCATCCCAATGCCCGAGCTCGATGCCATTGACCGAAAGATTCTCTCCTTGCTCCAGACCGACAGCCGGCTGACCATGCAGGAACTCGCCGACAAGGTCGGGCTGTCGGTCTCGCCCTGCCATCGCCGGGTCAAGCTCCTGGAGGAGCGCGGTGTCATCACGCGCTATATCGCGACCGTCGACCAGAAAGCGCTGGGGCTGCACGTCAGCGTCTTCATCTCGATCAAGCTGGCACGGCAGAAGGAAGAGGACCTCAACCGCTTTGCGCGCGCGATCTCGAAATGGGAGGAGGTTTTGGAGTGCTATCTGATGACTGGTAATCGCGACTATCTCTTGCGCGTCGTCGCCGCCGATCTCTCATCCTACGAGGCCTTCCTGAAGAACAAGCTCACCCGCCTCGACGGCATCGCTTCGATCGAATCGAGCTTCGCGCTCAGTCAGGTAAAATATTCGATCGCGCTGCCCGTGTGACGGCAGGCTCGCTGACCCAATCCGCCCGGAGGCAAACTCCCGTGCACGCCTCCAGTGTCACATTGGCGCAACAAAGCCCGCCGATGGTCCTCCCCGGGCACCCTAGCCGAGAGAAGGATCCATGACCGCAGCCGACCGCACCTCTGAAGCCGCCAAGCGCGACCGCATTATTCAGGAAATGGCCGACGACCTCGACGAGGAGCTTGAGCTCGAGCTTGACGACAGCCGTCTCGACGAGCTCCTGAGCGAGACCGAAACCCCTGGTCCCACAATGGACCGCAGGGTTTATTTCAGAGAGCTGCTTCGCCTCCAGGGCGAGCTCATCAAGCTGCAGGACTGGGTGCAGAGTGAGAAGAAGAAGGTCGTCATTCTGTTCGAGGGTCGCGACTCCGCCGGCAAGGGCGGCGTCATCAAGCGCATCACCCAGCGCCTCAATCCCCGCGTCTGCCGGGTCGCAGCCCTGCCGGCGCCGAGCGAGCGTGAACGCACGCAATGGTATTTCCAACGCTATGTGACGCACCTGCCCGCCGGCGGCGAGATCGTGCTGTTCGACCGCAGCTGGTACAACCGCGCGGGCGTGGAGCGCGTGATGGGCTTCTGCACCGAGGAACAGTACGAGGAGTTCTTCGAGTCGGTGCCCGAATTCGAGCGGCTGCTGATCCGCTCCGGCATCATCCTGCTCAAATACTGGTTCTCCATTACGGATGACGAGCAGCAGTTCCGCTTCACAATGCGCATCCAGGATCCGCTCAAGCAGTGGAAATTGAGCCCCATGGATGTCGAGGCGCGCAGCCGCTGGGAGCATTACACCAAGGCCAAGGAGACGATGCTGGAGCGCACTCATCTTCCGGATTCGCCGTGGTGGATCGTCGATGCCGTGGACAAGAAACGCGCACGGCTCAATTGTATCTCGCATCTGCTCAGCCAGATTCCCTACCAGGAGGTCGCGCGCATGCCGGTGGCGCTGCCGCCGCGCGTCCGCAACCCCGATTATCACCGCGGGCCGATTCCGGAGGAGATGTACGTGCCCGCGAAATATTGACGGCGCCGGCCGCGGTGACCGGGAAGCGGCCTTCGGGATGAGGACCACGAGATGCCCGTGCCGAGCGATTTGAGCGTGACCAGCGAGACGCTGCTTCGCCGCCGCAGTCGCTCCGGCCCGTGGCTGCTGCTTGCGAGCATCCTTTCGGCGGTGACGGTGGTTCTCGCTGTTGCCTATTGGGCTTGGCAGCCGGCGAGCTTGCGCATCGCCGTCGGCCCGCCCGGCAGCGACGACCAGACGGTGATACAGGCCCTCGCCAGGACCTTCGATGCGAAGGGCGGCGCGGTGCGGCTCACGCCGATCGAGACCGACGGCACGTTGCAAAGCCTCAATCTGCTCGGCGGCGGCAAGACCGATCTTGCGGTGGCGCGCGGCGACCTCGACATGCCGCCCGACACCAATTCGGTGGCGATCCTGCGCCGGAACTTCGTGGTGTTGTGGGCGCCGACGGGCCGCAAGGGCGCGGCGAAGTCCAAGGTGACGGAGATCGCGGGCCTCAGCGGACGACGCATCGGTGTTGTCGGCCTCGGCGATGCCAACGTGATCCTGCTGCGCGTCATCCTTGCGGAGTCCGGCGTCAATCCGCAGAAAGTGACGTTGGTGCAGTTCGGCACCGACCACATCTCCGAAATGACGCAGGACACCACGCTCGACGCCTTCATGATGGTCGGTGCGCTCGATGCCAAGGTGATCGCGGATACGATCTCCGCAACGGCGCGGGCGCGCGGCGAGCCAAAATTCCTTGGCGTCGACGTCTCCGACGCCATCGCCGAGCGGCATCCGCTCTATGAATCCGAGGAGATCCCCGCTGGTGCGTTCGGCTCCTCGCCGCAGCGACCTGATGACAAGATCGACACCATTGCCGTCAACCACCTGATCGTCGCGCCGAGCTCGCTGTCTGAGGACACGGTCGCAGCCTTCACTCGCGAGCTGTTCACGATCCGGCCGTCGCTTGCGAAGGAATTACCGGCTGCCAGCCACATCCAGAAGCCGGACACCGACAAGGACGCCGCGCTGCCGGCCCATCCCGGCGCTGCCGCCTATATCGACAGCAACGAGCGCAGCTTCATGGACAAGTACAGCGACTACATCTGGGGCGCGGTGCTGATCCTCTCCGGCCTCGGCTCGGTGGCCGCCTGGCTGCGTCACTATCTGAGACGGGACGAGCGCAAGCTGAATACGCTGCACCGCGACCGCCTGCTCGGCGCGATCGTGAGCGTGCGCGACGCATCGTCGCTCGATGAACTCGCAGCCATGCAACGCGCGGCCGACGACATCCTGCGCGAGACGCTGGTCTGCCACGAGGACGGCGCCATCGAGGACGGCGACCTCGCCGCCTTCGGCTTGGTGCTGGCACAATTCCATCAGGCGATCGTCGACCGCCGCGCCGTGATCAACGGCGAGGCCATTGGGTCTGCGAAGCCCGATGGTCCCGCACGTCAGCTTGCCTCTATCTCCACGGCTCCACGATGATCTTGGTGTGCGCCTCGGGATTGGCGAGGTCGGCAAACGCCTTTGCCACGCCGTCGATGCCGACGGTCGCCGTCACCATTGCCGCCGCGTCCACCTCCCCCTCCGCGATCAGCCGCAGCGAATAGGCGAACTCCTCCGGCGTGTAGCCGAGGACGTACTGGACATTGAGCTCCTTCATGATGCCGAGCATCGGCTCGCTCTTGTCGCTCTCCATGCAGACGCCGACCACGACGATGCGCGCATCGCGCGGGGCTCCTTCGAACACCTGCTGGAGCAGGCCCGGCACGCCGACGCATTCGAAGATCAGTGCAGGCTTCAGCGCCGGCAGCATTGCCTGGAACGGCGGCCGCGCGGCTTTCTCCTGCTCCGACATCTGCGCGTGCTCGGCCCAAGCCGCATAGGGCTGCGACGCTCTGGGGTCGACGACGATGTCGGCGCCGAGTTTTGCCGCAAGTGCGCGCCGCGCCGGCGAATAATCGGCGGCGACGATCGGGTGCAGCCCCTTGATCTTCAGCGCCGCGATGACCGCAAGCCCGACTGGCCCGCAACCGATGACCAGCGGCACCTCGCCGCCGCGCACGTTGGCCTTGGCGACGGCATGGACGCCGACCGCGAGCGGCTCGGTCAGCGCGGCGTGCTCCGCGGCGAGGCCGTTCGGCACTTCGAGCAGCAGCGCTTCGCTGAGCAGCATCGCCTCGGCATAACCGCCGATATTGTCGTTGGAATAGCCGATGCCCTGGATGCCCGTCGGCGTCAGCAGGGCCGGCAGTGAGCAGACGCGAGCGCCGGGCTTCAGCTTGCGTTCGGTACTCGGACCGTAATCGACGATCTCGCAGCAGAACTCGTGGCCGAAAACGACGTCGCGCGACAGGTCCATCGGCGTGCGCCCGACCTTCCTGGCCATCTCAACCATGCGATGGGCGTGCTGCCGCGCATGCAAGTCGGAACCACAGATGCCGCAGGCGAGCGTCTTGACCAGCACCTGGCCAGGGCCCGGCTTCGGCTCCGCCATCCTGTCGACGACAATCTCACCGTTCCTGAAAATTGCGGCCCGCATCCGGCTCCTCCCGTTCTTGTTGGAGCCGTTGATAGCATGGAGCCAGGCCTGAGGTATTGCGTCAGGCGTTCGGGGACCGCTCTTCGCGCACCAAAAGCTGGGCGCGGCGGACACGCTCGCGATGGGCGATATAGAGTCCGCTCGCGACGATGAAGGCGGCGCCCGTGATCGTCCAGACGTCGGGCAACTCGCCGAAGATGAAGAAGCCCAGAATGCTGACCCACAGCAATTGCGTGTAGGAGAACGGCGCCAGCACCGAAGCATCGCCGTAGCGATAGGCGAGCACGATGATCCACTGCCCGACCGTCGAAGCAATGCCGATGAAGATACCAAGACCGATGGCGCTCCAGGACGGCGTGACCCAGACGAACGGCACCATCGCACTAAGGAGGGCGACGCCCGTGAGCGCGGAATAGGCCATCGTGGTGAGGACGGCTTCCCGCCCGCTGATCATGCGCGTCAGAATCAGCGCGGCGGCCCAGCAGAACGCGGAGACGATGGGGAAGAACGCGGCAACGTGAAACGCGCTCGAGCCCGGCCGGAGGATGATCGCGACACCGACGAGACCGAGCGCAGTTGCGAGCCAGCGGCGCAGGCCGACCTTCTCACTCAGGAAGATGATCGAGAGCGCAGTGACGAACAGTGGCGAGACGAAGCCTGTGGCGGAAGCTTCGGCGATCGGGAGGAAACGCAGGCCGGTGATGAAGAACAGCGAGGAGCCGAGCAACGCCGCGCCGCGCATCAACTGAAGACCAAGCCGCTCGGTACGCATCGCATAGAGCGGCGAAGCCGGCAGCATCACCGGCGTGAACATCAGCGCGAAGGTCAGGAAGCGGATCCAGGTGATCTCGATCGACGGCAGGCTCGTCGAAAGATACTTCGCTGTGACATCGGAGCAGCCGAGGAACACGGTCGACAACAGGACCAGCGCAATGCCCTTGAAGGGATGGTCGACGCGCGCGGGTGCGCGGCGTGCGGCCTGCTTCTTCTCGGGCATAGGCACGGAAATACTGTCGAGCCTTGCGGCTACGGCGGGCGGCGGGGTCACGGCTGGAACTCGGGAAAATGCGAATCTCGTGAGCCTATAAAAACGCCAATGTGCCTCGTTCACAACGCCCGAAAACAGGAAGCCGATATGCGCTGATGGGCACGCGTGTAAACGCTCCGTTAATAGGGAGCGCTTTTTTGCATTACAGCATCGGTAGGCTGCGCGGCTTGCTCCCGCGCGGAAACGCCGCATCCAGCGCGGCGATGTCGTCCCTGGTCAGCACGAGATCGCCGCTTGCCGCATTTTCGCCAGCATGCTCGGCGGATGACGCTTTCGGGATCGCGAACACCGTAGTTGCACGGGTGAGGAAGCTCAGGGCCACCTGACGCGGCGTCGCGCTATGCGCTTCTGCGATGCGCGCGAGCACGGCGCCGCCCTTGCTCGTCGCTGCGGGAAAATCGTCATGGCCGAACGGCGAATAGGCCACCACCGCGACACCGTGCCGCTCGCACCATGGGATCACCGCGTGCTCGATCGCGCGCTCCTCGAGATGGTACAGGACCTGATTGCAGGCGATCTTGCCTGCGCCGGCAACGTCGAGGATGTCGTCGAGATCGTCGGCGTCGAAGTTGGACAGGCCCCAGGATTTGATCTTGCCGGCCTTCACCAGTTCGTCGAACGCAGCCACGGTGTCTTCGAGCGGATGGGACCCGCGCCAGTGCAAAAGATAGCAATCGAGCCGGTCCGTCTTCAGCCGCTTGAGCGAGCGCTCGCAGGCAGTGATGGTGCCGCGGCGCGAAGCATTGCTCGGCAGCACTTTCGAGACCAGGAACACCTCGTCGCGGCGGCCGGCGATCGCATCGGCAATGACGAGTTCGGCATCGCCATACATCTCGGCTGTGTCGATATGCGTCATCCCGAGATCAAGCCCGCGCTGAAGCGCTGCAATCGCGCGCTTGCGGTCGCCATGGTCGAGATACCAAGTGCCCTGCCCGATCACGGAAACGCTGGCGCCGGTGTAGCCGAAAGGTTTTTTGTTCATGTTTTTCTCCACGTGTTGCGGCATTTTGTTGGGGCTTGCGGAGCGTGTGGCAACATAGGGCACAAGGTCGGGGCCGTCGATTGCTGCGCTTGTCCTGGCAGCAATGGCACTGAGTTGCAGCATCCTGATGTCGCGATGCGGCGATCCGGGCGATGACGCCGGAGCATGTAGCGCTAGCTCGCAGCACCCGCGAACTTTGCTTCCTTCGCAGCCCCACCCGTCTCCGCAATCAGCCGCTTCAGCTCGGGAATGCAGGAGCCGCAATTGGTGCCCGCCTTGAGTTTTGCGCCGATCTCGGCCGCGCTGCGCGCGCCGGCGGTGATGGTGTCGCAGATGGTGGCTCGGCCGACGCCGAAGCAGGCGCAGACCACGGGACCGGTCGAGGCGACGCCTTCGGTCGACCTGCCGGAGAGCAACAGGCGGCGCTGTTCGTCGCTGACGCTATTTGCTGCGAACAGGCTCTTCACCACCTCCCAGTCGCCAGCATCATGGGCAGGGCCGATGAACAGGCAGGCCTCGATGCGATCGCCGACGAAGGACGCCGCGCGATAGACGCCGCCGCCGAAATCGCGGTACTCGGCAACGTCCTCGCTCGCGATTCCGTGCAGCCAGGCCGGCCAGCGCGACAGATCCGCGTTGTCGGCGAAGAGATAGCCGTAGCCGCCGCTGATCGCGACGCGCGCCCACCACAGATGCGGCGGCAGCGCGAGTTCTTTTCGCGACAGCACAAAGCCACGGAAAACATATTCGTACGGGGCGATCGCAGCCGGGGTCGCCTTGGTTTCCGGCTGCCCCGAGAACGGATCGTTGAACGACTGCACCAACGCGCCGATGCGGCCGTGCGAGGCGTTCATCGCGCTCCAGTGGATCGGCGCGAATAGCGTGCCGCGCTGCTGGCGCTCGCTGACCACTACTTTCAGGATGCACTGGCCGTAATCGGTGGTGACGCGGGCAAAGCTGTCGTCGGCGACGCCGTATTTACCGGCATCATCCGGGTGAATCTCGACGAACGGCTCCGGCAGATGCGCCCCGAGCCGCTGGCTGAGGCCGGTACGGGTCATGGTGTGCCACTGGTCGCGGATGCGTCCGGTGTTGAGCCGCAGCGGTCGCGCCGCATTGGTCTCGCTGCGCAGCGCCGGCACCTCCGGCGCAACGAAACGGCCCTTGCGGTCATTGGTGAAGAAGCCGCCGCCCGCAAAGAAGCGCGCGCCTGGTCCCTCCTGCCCCTCGCGCGCCGGCCATTGCAGCGGCACCAGCGCATCATAGGCCTCATCGGACACCGATTGCAGCGCACCGATGTCGAAATCCCGGCTGCCGTCGTTCTCGAAGGCCGAGAGCGCGGCATGCTCGCGGAAAATCGCGGCGGCCGATTTGTAGTTGAAGCCCTCGCCGAAGCCGAGGCGCTTTGCGACCTCGCTCAGAATCCACCAGTCCGGCCGCGCCTCGCCCGGCGCCGGCAGGAACGAACGCTGCCGCGAGATACGGCGCTCGGAATTGGTCACCGTGCCCGACTTCTCGCCCCATGCGAGCGCGGGCAACAGCACATGCGGTCCCGCCCCGACCGTGTCGTTGGAGAGCACGTTCTCCGAGACCACGAACAGCTCGAGCTTCTTCAGTGCCTCGCGCACCAGATCGGCATCCGGCAGCGACACCGCCGGATTGGTGCCCATCACCCACAGCGCCTTGACCTCACCGCGATTGATCGCCTCGAACAGCTGCACCGCCTTGAGCCCCTCATGGGTCGCGATGCGCGGTGCCTTCCAGAACCGCCGCACGCGGTCGATCTCGGGCGGCGTGAACATCATGTGCGCGGCGAGCTGGTTGGCGAGCCCGCCGACCTCGCGGCCCCCCATCGCATTGGGTTGTCCCGTGAGCGAGAACGGTGAGGCCCCTGGCTTGCCGATGCGGCCCGTGGCGAGATGGCAGTTCAGTATAGCGTTGACCTTGTCGGTGCCCTGCGCCGACTGATTGACGCCTTGCGAGTACAACGTGACGACGCGCTCCGTCGCGCGGAACATCGCAAAGAACGCAGCGACGTCCTGCTCGGACAGGCCGGTCGCGAGCGCCGTAGCCGTGATGCTGCCGGCGATGCTGCGCGCACGCGCGAGCGCATCGTCGAAGCCCGACGTGTTGTTCGCGATATAGTCCTTGTCGAGAGCGCCATTGTCGGCAAGATGCACGAACAGGCCAGAGAACAGCGCGGTGTCGGTGCCAGGCTTGACGCCCAGGAACAGATCGATGTCATCAGCCGTATCGGTGCGGCGCGGATCGATGACGATGATGCGGGCGCCGCGCTCCTCCCTGTTCCTGCGCATGCGCTGGAACAGGATCGGATGGCACCACGCCGCATTGGAGCCAACCAGCACGAGCAGGTCGGCCTGGTCGAGATCCTCGTAGCAGCCTGGCACGGTGTCGGCACCGAAGGCGCGGCGGTGGCCGGCGACCGAGGACGACATGCAGAGCCGCGAGTTGGTGTCGACATTCGCCGTGCCGACAAAGCCTTTCATCAGCTTGTTGGCGACATAGTAGTCCTCCGTCAGCAACTGACCGGAGAGATAGAAAGCGACCGCATCCGCGCCGTCGCGCGCCACGATGTGCTGCATGCGATGGGCGACATGGTCGAGCGCGTCGCTCCAGGCGACACGTTCCAGCACACCTTTGCAGCGGATCATCGGATAGAGCAAACGGCCTTCGAGTCCGACAGTCTCGCCCAGCGCCGAGCCTTTGGAGCACAGCCGGCCGAAATTAGCGGGATGCTCGGGGTCGCCGGCGATCGCCGCTCCGCCGTTGCCGTCGGGCGTAGCCAGCACGCCGCAACCGACGCCGCAATAGGGGCAGGTCGTTCTGACAGTGCGGAGCGTCGGATCGATCGCAGTCATTCAGGCGGCATCCATCAGGCGGCTTTGGGCGGAAGCGCGAGTGCGCGGCCGAACATCATGTCAGTGCGGATCGCAGCGACCGTCTCGCGATTGCGGATCAGTTCGAGATACCAGAGCGCGTCCACGGTATCGCCGATCAGCACAGCGCCAGTGAGCCTGCCGTCAGCGATCACCAGCTTCTTGTAGGTGCCGCGCCTGCGATCGGAGAGCACGATGCTCTCGCTGCCCTCGCCGCCGACGAAATCGCCCGCCGAGAACACGCTGACGCCGGACACCTTCAGATTGGTCGAGACCACGCTGCCCTGATAGGCGGCACTCTTCCCGGCAAGATGCCGCGCCAGCACGCGTGCCTGCTCATAGGCCGGCTCGACGAGCCCGTAAGCGGTGCCGCGATGCTCGGCGCATTCGCCGAGCGCGAAGATGTCGGACTCGCTGGTCTGGAGGCAATCGTTCACGACGATGCCGCGGTTGACGGCAAGCCCCGCCTCCTTCGCTAGCGCGACGTTCGGCCGGATGCCAGCCGCAAAGATCACGGCATCGGCGTCGATGCGGCTGCCATCGGCAAGCTCGACCGCCTCGACGTGGCCGTTGCCATGAATGCACTTGGTGCTCGCGTTCAGAACGACATGGATGCCCTTGCGCTCGACCAGCGCCTTGAGCAGTTCAGCCGCCGGCAGATCGAGCTGGCGCTCCATCAGGCGATCCATCAGATGCAGCAGCGTCACCGGCGCACCGGCCTTCGCAAGACCGTAGGCGGCCTCCAGCCCCAGCAGGCCGCCGCCGACCACGACGACGCGCTTCTTGGCTGCTGCGAGCGTCAGAAGCAGATCGACGTCGCGGCTGTCGCGAAAAGTATGGACGCCCGCGAGATCCGCGCCCGGCACGTTCAGCCGCAGCGGCGTCGAGCCGGTGGCGAGGACGAGCTTGGAATATTCCATGCTCTCCTCACCGGCGATCTTCAGCTCGCGCCGGCCGATGTCGATCTCGGTGACGCGATAGCCGTAGCGCACGGTGACGCCGCGCTGGCGCCACCAGTCAGCGGGCCTGAGCTCGATCTCGTGCGAGCCGGTCTCGCCTGCAAGCACGGATGAGAGCAGCACGCGGTTGTAAGCGAGCCGCGGCTCTTCGCCGATCACAGCGACTGCGTAACGGCCGAGCGAAGTCTTGGCGAGTTCGTCGACCAGACGCGCGGCGGCCATACCGTTACCGACGATGACGAGCGGCTCACTCACTTTGGTCTCCTATTCTGCGGCCTCAGGCCCGGCAAAACTTCTTCCCGCGTACGGAGAGAAGCGAGATTCGTACCAAGTCTCTATTGTTGGAGCATGATCTCCGCGGCAAACGCGTTCAGCGTTTGTCGCGAGGGAAAACCGCTGCACACTTTTCCGGATCATGCTCTAGACTCTTGCTTCGGCGAGGCTCGGCGCGCCTTCGGCTTGCGGACCGCGACGCAGATAGAACCACCAGGTCAGCCCGAGGCAGGAGGCGTAGAAAGCGAGATAGATCGCGAGCGCGAGCTGCGGTCCGCCGGTCATCGCGATCGACTTGCCGAACCCGCTCGGGATCAGATAGCCGCCGACCGCGCCGACTGCGCCGATGAAACCGACTGCCGCACCGCTCTCGATACTCGCCGTCTTCAGCGCGAGCGCGCGCGCCGCATCACCCTTGCCGCGCACCTTGAACAGGTTCTCCTCGCGGAAGATCGAGGGGATCATCCGGTAGGTCGACCCGTTGCCGATGCCCGTCGTGACGAACAGGACCAGGAACATCGAAAGGAAGCCGAGGAAATCTTTCTGGCCGACGAAATAAAGCACGCCGATCGTCGCCGCCGCCATCGCGATGAAATTCCAGAAGGTGATGATGGAGCCGCCGACCTTGTCGGCAAGCCAGCCGCCGAACGGGCGCGACAGCGAGCCGACCAGCGGCCCCAGGAACGCAATCGCGATCGTGACTTGCGGGAACTGGGTCTTGATCAGCAGCGGAAACGCCGCCGAGTACCCGATGAAGGAGCCGAAGGTCCCGATATAGAGATAGGCCATGATCCAGGTGTGCTTGCGCTTGACGATCGCGAGCTGGTTCTTCACCGACGACTTGGCCGAGGTCAGGTTGTTCATGAAGAACACGGCGCCGAACACGGCGATTGCGATCGGCAGCACCCACATCAGCCCGGCGTTCTGCAGGAAGATGCCGTCGACGGGCGTCGCCTGGAACAGGTTGATGACGCCGAGCGTCATCAGGATCGGGGTCAGGAGCTGCACGCTGGAGACGCCGATATTGCCGCCGGCAGCATTGAGGCCCAGCGCGGATCCCTTCATCCGGTCAGGGAAGAAGAAAGAGATGTTGGTCATACTGGAGGCGAAATTGCCGCCACCGAGGCCCGCGGTCGACGCAACGAGCAGCATCAGCCAGAACGGCGTGTCGGGCTGGCTCACGAAATAGGCAAGCGACATCGTCGGGATGAACAGGATCGCCGCGCTGAAGATGGTCCAGTTGCGGCCGCCGAACGTCGTGACGGCGAAGGTGTAGGGGAAGCGCATCAAGGCGCCGATCAGGCCCGGCACGGCGACAAGCTGGAAGAGCTGGTCGGTCGTATAGTGAAAGCCCGCCTGCGGCAGCTTGGTGGTGACGATGCTCCAGATCAGCCAGACCGAGAAGCCGATATGCTCGGCCACGATCGACCAGATCAGGTTGCGTCGCGCGATAGTCTTGCCAGTCGCATTCCAGAACGCCTCATCTTCGGGGCGCCAGTCTGAAATCCACGTCGGATTCGTCGTCATTGATAATCCCTTCTAGGCTCACCGCTGCGTCGTTGCAGGCTCGGCCCCCCACGCATGGAGGCGCGCTCCGAGGCTTCACCCTGGCGGCGAGTTCGTGATGCTGATGTTGATGTCGAGTGACGGCGTCGGTGGCGTCAGAGCCTACCATTCAAGGCCTGTGCCAGCTCTCTCGCGCTTTGAAATATAAGTAAAAACAATATATTAGTTCATCTGCTCAATAATTGGGCGCGCCTATAATTGCATCAAAAAGTCGCGGCGCGCCCATTTCTTGAATGACGATTCGCTCACTTCTTGTGCGACGCACAACAAATGAGCGAGTGCCCAAATTTTGACGTCAGGCGTGCTCCGCGGCCTTCACCCCGAGCGGCTTGGGAGCCAAGCCGCTGCCCGGCTTGAGGTGAAATTCATAGGTCATCAGATGCCACGGCCCGGCCGCCTTGCCGCCGTCTGGCATCGCCGGATCGGTGCGTTTCTCGACCTTGGCGATCAGCTCGTCCTTGACCCCGAACACCACGTCGGAATCGAGATATTTGTCGCCGCCGATGAAGACGTGGGTGATCAGGGGCTCATGGCCCTTGGCGTTCACAAGGAAGTGCACGTGCGCAGGGCGCATCGGGTGGCGGTTGGTCTGCACGATCATCTCGCCGACCGGGCCGTCGGTCGGGATCGGATAGCTGCAGGGCAGAATGGTGCGGAAGAAGAAGCAGCCATCGGAATCGGTGACGAAACGCGCCCGCGCCGAGGCGCCGATCTCGTCGTAGTTCGGCTTCTGGGAATCGTACAAGCCGTCGTCATCGGCGTGCCAGACGTCGACGGGAACGTTCGCAAGTGGCTTGCCGCCGAGATCCGTGACGCGGCTCTGCACGAACATCTTCTCGCCAGTCAGATTGCGCGGCGAGATGTCGGTGCCATGCGCGGTCACCTTGTGCTCGCCGACATAGAAGGGACCGAGCACCGTCGTTTCGGTGGCGCCGTCGCGGTCGCGGTGGTTCACCGCATCGACCAGCATGGAGACGCCGAGCACGTCGGAAAGCAGGATGAACTCCTGGCGGGTGTCGGTGCACTTCTGGCCGGTGCGGGTCAGGAAATCGATCGCATAGTCCCATTCCTCGAAGGTGAGGCCGGTCTTGCTCACGTAATCGTGCAGCGACTTCACCAATTCCTGGAGCAGGAACCTTGCACGCGGATTGGGCGTATTGTCGAAGCTCTTGGCGACGGCCTCGGTAAGTTCGGTCTCGTTGAACTGGGTCATTTCTCTTTCCCGCTGTCCGATTTTCTGTTGTTTGGCCTGACGGCGTTTCGCTGCGGAGCCTACACCAGCCGGGCAGCCGGCGTTAAGCGCGACCGGCTTGGAATGGGGTCCTCATTTCGGCTATCACCTCCTCACAAGAACACTCCGGAGGAACGTTCCCGATGCTCGCCCCCACCCCCGCCTCACCTGAATCCGTCGGCATGTCCAAGGCCGCGCTCGACCGCGTCGATGCGCATCTGAAGAACCGGTATGTCGATGCCGGCCGTTTCCCCGGAACGCAGCTGCTGGTCTACCGCCGCGGCAAGATCGCCCACCGTTCGATGCTTGGACTTGCCGACGTCGAGCGCGAAGTGCCGGTCAAGGACGACACCATCTACCGCATCTATTCCATGACCAAGCCGCTCACCAGCGTCGCCTTCATGATGCTGGTCGAGGAAGGCCTCGTCGCGATCGATGAGCCCGTCGCCAAATACATTCCGGAGTGGAAGGACCTCGGCGTCTTCGTTGCCGGCACCAACCCTGCGTTTCTGACGCGGCCGCCGTCACGGCCAATGCAGATTGTCGACCTCCTGCGGCATACCTCGGGACTGACCTACGGCTTCCAGCAGCGCTCCAATGTCGATGCCGCCTATCGCGAGCAGAAGATCGGCGAGGTCGAGAAGGCCGGCACGCTGCAGACCATGATCGACGGGCTGACCAAGATGCCGCTGGAGTTCTCGCCCGGAGACGCCTGGAACTACTCCGTCTCCACCGACGTGATCGGCTATCTCATCGGCAAGATCTCGGGCGTGCCTTTCGAGCAGTTCTTGAAGCAGCGCATCCTCGATCCGCTCGGCATGACCGACACCGATTTCCACGTGCCGGCCTCCAAGGCGCATCGCTTCGCGGCCTGCTACTCCGCTGATCCGCAGGGCGGCATGACCTTCCATGCCGGCCAGCGCCGCCAGGGTTTGACGCTCCAGGACGACCCGATGACGAGTTCGTTCCTGTCGCCGCCAGATTTCATCTCCGGCGGCGGCGGTCTGTGCTCGACGGCTGCCGACTATCTCACCTTCTGCCGTGCGCTGATCAATGGCGGCGAACTCGGTGGCGTCAGGCTGATCGGGCCGAAGACGCTGGCGTTGATGACGACCAACCACATTCCCGATGGCCGCACTCTGCCCGACGTGTCCCGCTCGCTGTTCAGCGAGGCGACCTACAATGGCATCGGTTTCGGCCTCGGCTTCGCCGTGACCATGCGGCCGGCAGAGACGCTGATCGCCGGAAGCCCCGGCGAATATAATTGGGGCGGCGCTGCGACGACCTCGTTCTGGATCGATCCGGCCGAGGAGCTGATCACGATCTTCATGACGCAGGTGCTGCCCTCGAGCGCCTATCCGATCCGGCGCGAGCTGCGCAGCATGGTCTATGCCGCGATCACCGAGAGCAATCTATAAGCGCACCACGGGGCGGGCCTCGGCGCTTCAACGCGGAGGCCCGTCCGTGCCAACCTCGGCCTGGTCCTCCCAGTCGTCCCACGCCACATCATTGATCTCGAGATAACGAGACACTGCGACTCCGATCGTTGGAAAGAAGTATTTCTCGCCAAGCTGCGCGAACAAGCCAAATCGCTTCAGCTTGTCCTTTACGGGGTCCTTGAGCTCGGCAAAGCAAAGCTCAATCCCCTGCGCGTGCAGCGTTTCGTCGAGTTCAGCGACCACGTCGCAGGCTGTGACGTCGACGCTCGTGACCGGCTCTGCTGCAACCACCAGCCAGCGTACGGGCGTCGGCGATGTTGCGACGGCATCCCGAATGCGTTCCTTGAAGAATTCGGCGTTGGCAAAGAATAGCGGCGCATCCCATCGAAACAGGACCAGCCCGGGGATTCGGCGTGCGCCCGGATATCTCTTGATGTCGTGATAACCTTTGACCCCGTCGGCGCGCCCCAATACGGCGGAATGCGGGCGCCAACCGTCCCAGAGAAACTCGGCGATGGCGATTGCGATTGCCAGCCCTATTCCTGGAATCACCCCGAGCACGGCAACACCGACAAAGCAAACGATCGCCAACCAGAACTCCCACCGCTGAATGCGATAGATTCGTTTCAGGTCAGTGATCTCGATCAAGCCGATCGCCGAGGTGATGACTACGGCGGCCAATGCTGCGCTCGGCAAATGCTGAAGGAGATTTGGCGCCGCCAGCAAGAGCACGACGATGGCAAGCGCGCCAACGACGCTGGTGAGTTGGGTGCGCGCGCCGGCGGCTTCCGCAACGGGTGTACGCGAACTGCTGCTGCTGATCGAGAAGCCCTGAAAAAAGCCGGTCGTCAAATTGGCAACGCCAAGGCCCACCAATTCCTGGTTGGGATCGACCCACGTCCCCAATCGTGCGGCATAGGCCCGTGAAAGCACACTGGTGTCCGCAAATGATATCAGCGCGATTGCGCAGCCGCCGACCAGCACAGGGGCGATGTCGCCGTAGCTGATCCAGGGAACGACGAAACCCGGCAGCCCCTGAGGAAGCGGACCCAGGACTTTCACGTCATAAGGCGCTGCGAGACCCAGCGCGCCGACGACAACCGTCGCGCCAAGGACCGCGATCAGAATGCCTGGAAGACGCTTGTTGTTCTTGAGAAGGAGGATCACGATCAACGTGCCGAGCCCTATTCCGAACGCGACCCAGTTTGTCCGTCCCTCATGGATTGCGTTGCCGATCGCCAACAAACTGCGGAGCGGTCCTTCGCTCTCAATCGAGAAGCCCATGAGCTTCGGCAGCTGGCTGATCAATACGGTCAACGCGATTCCGTTCATGTAGCCGTAGCGTATCGGCTTGGAGAGAAGCTCGGTCACGAAGCCCAGGCGCGCGACACCCGCCAGAATGCAGACCACCCCCGAAACGATCGCCATCATGCCGGCGAGCGTCGCCGCCCGCAGCGGATCACCGCCGGACAACGGAGCGACAACGCCGAGGATGACCCCTGCCAGAGCAGAGTCCGGACCGAGGACGAGGATACGGCTTGGGCCGAACAACGCGTAGACCAGCAGCGGCACGATCGTTGCGTACAGACCATAGATGCCAGGCAAGCCTGATGCCGCCGCGTAGGCAATTCCGACCGGGACCAGCATTGTCGCCAGGACGATCCCGGCGAAGACATCATGCGGTAGCCACGCAGCCTCATATCGACGAAGCGTGTCGAGCCCCGGCAGCCAGTGGATCCAATGCTTCATCGGCGATCACCCCAAGCCCGGTCGGGGCCCGTTGGCCGTGCTTGATGCGCTGGCCGAGATCGGCGCGGCTGGAATCCAGCGGAGGCTAATACGCCCTTGGCAAGCTGAATAGTGGCACGGGGGCACGCGAGCGATGCAGAATGCAGTGCAAAATCCGACGCACCGTCGTCTGCCGCGCCGCAATCACCGAGAACAAATCTGTAGAATTGCGCAATCACACGAGAGGGCCACGGCGAAATCCTCGCCGCGGCCCTGACGTGTCGGCCTCAGTGCATGTGACCAATCAGATAAATGCCGCCACCGATCACGAGAACAGCGGGCACGGCCCAGAGAATGAAGACTGGTGGCATCGTGACCTCCCTCAATTCGACGTGCAGACCTTGACGGTCTTCATCCCAGCCTCGGCCTCGGTGCGCGATTTGTAGATGGTGCCGGCCGGGCCGACGACGGTCATCGACGATTCCGTCGGCCTCTTGTCGACGACGGTGCATTTCTTCGTCTTGACGTCCTGGACGACGTAGAACTCGTCGGCCGCCAACGCCGGCGCGACGAAGGCGGCGATCATCACCGCTGCGGTTGCGATTCTCAGTCTCATTGTTCCTCTCCTCCAATTGCCGAACCTGTTGGCTTCGGCAGTTCGACAACAGGAAAAAATGGCAGATCGTTCCTTTCAAAGTTCCGCTGGTGGTCGTTGCTCGCAATGAACGTCCGTCGTGGACGTCAGCAGCGCGAAACTCAACCGCCGATCCGGACGCGGAATGCAGCGCAAAATCGCTCGACCCGGATTTCTCGGCAAACTGGAAAACCCGTGGCGCAACGCGGAGGCTGCCCGTATGCTCCTGCATGATCCGGCGGCGTCGCGCCGGAACCAGGGCGCCCGCGTTGTCAAAGTTCACACTGCCCGTACGGCTCGCTCTCCTCGTCATGGGGACGATGCTGCCCTTGATCGTCTTCGCCGTCGGCATCGTCTTCTACAATTACACCCAGGACCGCGGCGACGCGAACCGCCGCGTGCTGGAAACGGTGCGCAGCATACGCCTGGTGCTCGATGCCGAGGTCCAGCGGATGACCGGGGGCTTGCAGGTCCTCGCGCTCACCGACGCGCTGCGCAGCGGCGACTTCCAGAACTTTCGCCGCATCGCCTCGGGCTTTCTCGACCAGTACGGCAAGGATGGCGTCGTGCTGGTCTCGGATCGCAAGGGACGGCTGTTGTTCTCCTCGGCGACAGAGGACACCGCGGGCCTTCCATTGCGCAACAACACCGAAATCGTGGAGAAGGTCTTCGCGACCAGGTCGCCGCAATATTCCGACCTGTTCCTCGGCGCGATCAAGCAGCGCCAGGTCGTCACCGTCGAGGTCCCCGTGTTGCGCGATGGCGAAGTGATGTACGCCCTCACCTTCAGCCCGCCGCTCGACATCTTCCAGACGCTGGTCGAGAAGCAACGGCCCGGTGAGCACTGGACGGTATCGCTGCTGGACAGCAAGGGCATCGTGTTCGCACGCGCGCCCAACCCGGGCGACACGTTCGGCAAGCGCGCCACGTCATCGCTCTATGACGAGATGTTCCGCAAGGGCGAGGCGTCCTTGTCGGCGGTCTCGCTCGACAACGTTCCGCTCAGCGCTGCGTATACGCGATCGCGGCTGACAGGCTGGACGGTTGCCGCGGGCGTCGCCGAGGGCTCGCTGGTCGCGCCGCTCTGGCGCAACATCGCGATTACGAGCCTGATCGGCGGTGCGCTGCTCCTGATCGGGCTTGCCTTCGCCTTGCGGATGGCCGCCACCATCGCGCGCGGCGAAATGCTGCACAATCTGCTCATCGAAGAGCTCAACCATCGCGTCAAGAATACCCTCGCCTTGATGCAGGCGATCGCAGTGCAGTCGTTCCGCAGCGCAAGCCGCGACGAGCGTACCAAGTTCGAGGGGCGCCTCGGCGCGCTCGCGGAAGCGCACAATCTCCTCAGCCAGGAGAAGTGGCAGGGCTCAGGCCTGAAGGACGTCGTTGCCCGCGCGCTGGACCCGTTCCTGCTGAACAATCCGGACCGCATCCGGATGAACGGACCAGCGGTGCCGCTGTCGCCGCGCCTCGCCGTCGTGCTGTCGATGATCATCCACGAGATGGCGACCAATGCGGCCAAATATGGCGCGCTGTCCAACGAGACAGGCACGGTGACGCTGGACTGGGAGGTCACCGGAGTGATAGCCAAGCCGCGGCTGCGGCTGATCTGGACCGAGCGGGGCGGCCCGCCGGTGAGCGCGCCTGTGCAACGCGGCTTCGGCTCCCGCCTGATCGAGCGCAGCGCGCGCGATCAGCTCGGCGGCGAAGCGACGGTGGATTTTCTGCCGCGCGGCGTCGTCTACACGATCAGCTGCGCGCTGGACGAGCCGCGGTAGCGAATGAGCCTACTTTGCATGGGGTTGTTTTCGATATTTTGTTGCCCGGCCTGGGGCCCTGACCGGCCCTACCCGATCGTCTGGAGCACCGGAAAAGTCTCCAGCAGCCAGATGCTCATGTTGCTGATTGCGCCCGTGAGAAAGAAAATGCCGGTGATCACCATGAGCACGCCCATGGCCCGCTCGACATTGACGAGATGGCCCTTCATGCGCGCGAACAGCGCCGAGAACTGCTCGATCAGGAGCGCTGCAATCAGGAAGGGAATGCCGAGCCCCGCGGAATAGACCGCGAGCAGGCCGGCCCCCTTGGTCACCGTCGCCTCCGCCGCGGCGATCGAGAGGATGGCCGCGAGGATCGGCCCGATGCACGGCGTCCAGCCGAAGGCGAAGGCAAGCCCCATGATATAGGCGCCCCACAGACCGACCGGCTTGGGGATCGGCAGCCGCCCCTCGCGCATCAGCAGGCTGATGCGCGTCAAACCGAGGAAGTGCAGGCCCATCACGATGATGACGACACCAGCGAGGATCGAGAGCTCTGCCGACCAGGCTCGGATCACGCTGCCGATCAGCGAGGCGCTGGCGCCCAGCGCAATGAAGATGGTCGAGAAGCCAAGCACGAACAGCAGCGCCGACATCATGACCGCGCGCCTGGAGGCGGACGGCTGCTCGTCACTTTCGACGTGCTCGATCGTGGCGCCGGTCAGATAGATCAGATAGGGCGGGACCAGGGGCAGGACGCAGGGCGAGAGGAAGCTGACGAGGCCGGCAAGCAGCGCCGCCGTGATCGAAACGTTTTGCATGATGCAGTCGTGGCCATCTCCAGGCCCGCACCGCGCGCAAGGGGAGCGCGCCGGAGTTTGGGCCCAACGGCCCCTGGTGTAACCGATGCAGGGTAATGCGCAACAGAGGCGCTGGAAACCAAGGCTCCTCCCGATGCCGCCTGTGATCACAGATGCGGCATCGGGACACGCACAAATCTCGCGGATGCGAGAGATGGCGGCGCGGTTATTTCACCACGCGGAGCAGCGGACGCCGGGGCTGGTCCTGCGTCTGCTTGGAACGGGAGGCGGATTCGCTGGCAGCGCCCCGCAGCATTTCGTCGCACAACGCCCGAAGCTCGGCATTGTCGACGCCTTTGAGTTTCATCCGCAAATCGAGGATGGCAATCGAGAGCAACTCGACCGACTCGCGCACGTGGTTCTCACTGAGAACCCGACGGCACTCCTCGAGCGTTTCGAGCACCGACTGCAATTGTTCATCTGAATGCGACACCGGAGTTCTTTCGTTAGTTCAACCTGTGAGAATGAATGGCAACGATCCCCGCGCCTCCTACGTGCGGGCGAAGATAGCACGACGGATCCAAGCCTTCGAATACGATTTCAGCGCATCCAGGCTCGAATATCGCAGTTCCGCTGCAAGAAAAGCGTTGCGTGACCGCCAGAACACGGCGCACCAGCGTAATTGGACTTCCCGGCAGTGCTTGCGGCGCAGGAGACCATAGGGAGGCGGGCGCGAAGCCGGACTTGCGACCCATAGCCTCCGATTTCGGGGGCCCAACCACACAGTGTTCTCAAGGCTCGCAATTAAACGCACGCGACACCCCTCATCCGGACGATCGACCGCCCGATTCCCAGTCCCTGGCGCACTCAAATACCTCCCACGACGCGGTAAGTATGGCGCTCAAAACTCGCCACCCCCGCAACCCGCCGTGGTTGTGGTTTGTCCAAGATTCTGCCAGTTTAGCCAGCTGAAAGGACTTGTATGCACCTCTTGGCGGAAAGGGGCGTTCCTCTGGAAGAACGCCAGAAAGCACTCCTCGGCGGCCTCTCGGATTGGGACGCGGCCAGGATATTCCTTGAGGTCGTGCGCTGTGGCAGCTTCCGCTCGGCGGCAGAGCGCCTTTCGCTCTCCATTAATGCCGTCCGTCGGAAGATCGACGATTTCGAGCGCCAGATCGGCGCCACCCTGTTCACCCGCGACGTCCACGGCACCCATTTGACCGATGAAGGCGCATTGGTGGTCTCGGCCGTGGAGCGGATGGAGGCTGCGACCTTCGACGTGCTGCGCGCCAGCGACACACTCGCCGGCACGTCCGGCGAGGTGCGGGTCGCCGTCACCGAGGGACTCGGCACCTTCTGGCTGGCGCCGCGGCTGGTCGAATTCCAGCAGAGCTATCCGAACATCCTTGTCGACCTGCACTGCGCGATGCGCTCGGCCGATGTCTCCCGACACGAGGCGGACGTGGCCATCCATCTGTCGCGCCCCTCGGCGCTCGACATCAAGCTGGTGCGGCTCGGCCGCATGCATCTGATGTTCTGGGCGGCCGAAAGATACATTCAGAAACATGGCGCGCCACGCACGGCTCACGAATTGATCAAGCACCGCCTGGTACTGCAATTCGCCGACCAGATCGCCGCCAAGGAAACATTCGAGAGCTTCTTCCCGGGCGTTGCTGAGCGTGACCTTCTGGTCATGAAGACCAACGTCTCAAGCGCCAACTACTGGGCTGTCGCAAACGGCGCCGGAATCGGCGTATTTCCGAGCTATGCCATCGCGCTTGGCGGGAAGTTGATACCACTGGAGGTCGCGTTGAACCGACCATTGGATATCTGGTTGTCCTACCATCCCGGTAGCGGCCGGATTCCAAGGGTGCGGCACATGATTGACTGGCTCATCGAAGCCTTCAATCCGGCTCGCTTCCCGTGGTTCAAGGATGAATTCGTGCATCCGCGCGAATTCAAGGAAGTGTACATGGGCGAACCCCTGACCCAACTCTTCGGGGGATTTTCAACCGAAGAACGGTGAGAAAAAGTATGAAAACAGCGGCGAAGAGAATGAAGCAGCGCAGTGCCGGCAAGCCGGACATTGAGCTTGGCAAGCGGATCAGGTTGCGGCGCGTCGAGATGAAAATCTCGCAGGCTGAGCTTGGCGAGAAGCTCGGCGTGAGCTTCCAGCAGGTCCAGAAGTACGAAAAGGGCGTCAATCGTGTCGGCGCGGCCCGTCTGCAGCAGATCGCTTCGGCGCTCGATGTGCCCGTGACCTTCTTCTACGACGGCGACAACAAGGCGCGCGAAGTCGAGAGCCTTCTGTTCCTCGACAGCGCCTTCAGCCTCCGGTTGCTGCGCGCCTACAGCAAGATCAAGGACCAGACGGTGCAGCGTCAGCTCGTTTCGCTGATGGAATCGATTGCTGCGAACGAGGGCTGAGCGATCGACGGCTGGGCAGTCGGCCGTCCATCGGATTTGATGTTCAATCCGCCGCGTCGCGGGGGCGCGGCTGGATTGGACAAGACTTCGCCGCGCGCCGGACGCGCGGCTTTTGCTTTTTTGGGCCTCCCCCGCACGATCCCCAAGCTTTTCGTCTGTTTCCGGCGCGATTTTCACGAACCGATCCGAGCCTTCGAGCGACCAAATCGAGGGCGGATAGGCCGGGACGCCTGCGTTTAATCGGACCGCAATCCCCATGCCCTAACCTGCGGCCGCCTCACGAATTGCCAAAAGCCGCGCCCGCGGCACTGCTGCAAGAAGACCATCATGCGAGCGCCCGTTCAGGCCTCGTCTTTCCAAGGGAAGATCAGACACATGTTGAAGCGCCAAGCCATGATCGTTGCGGTTGGCCTCTTCGCGAGCGCCTCGGCTCTTGCGCAAACCGAAACCACCGGTCAGGCCGGCGTCGCCAAGCCCGCTGCCGCAGCGCCGGCCGGAACGACGCCCTCTATGGCAAATCCGGCGCACACGGCCGCGCCGAAGGCTGCTACGACACCTGCCTCGACGCCCGAGTCACGATCGGCCGCCGCGCTTGCGCTGTCGCATGAGCCGACCTTCGACGAAGGCTCGGTCCAGCGGATCAAGGACGCCGCGCTGAGCTACTCCGACCTCGCCGTGCGCGGCGGCTGGCCGACGCTTCCTGCGGACGCGAAATTCGCCCTCGGCACACAGGGGCCCAATGACGAGTTGCTGCGCAAGAGGCTGATCGCCTCCGGCGACCTCGCCGCCGACAAGGCAAGCGGCGCCTTCGACGAGACGCTGGCCGAAGCCGTGAAGCGCTTCCAGGCACGGCATGGCCTGGCCCCGACCGGCACGGTGACGCCGCGCACGATCGCCGCGATGAACGTCCCAGTGCAAAAGCGCATCCGGCAACTCGAGGCCTCGCTGGAGCGGCTCCAGAACACGAACTTCGGCTTCGGGCAGCGCTATGTCGTGGTCAACATCCCCGCAGCCTTTGCCGAGGCAGTCGAGAACGACGTCGTGGTGCGGCGCTATCGCGTGATCGTCGGCAAGACCGAAAAGCCGTCGCCGACGCTGACGGCCGAGATCACCGGCGTCGTGCTCAATCCGACCTGGACCGTGCCGTCCTCGATCGCCAAGACCGAAATCTCCGCGCATATGCGCAAGGATCCGACCTATCTGTCGCGCATGCATATGGAGGTGCTCGACGGGCACGACAATCCGATCGATCCGAATTCGGTCGACTGGTCGGGCACCCACGCGCCGAACTTCACCGTGCGCCAGCAGAACGGCACGTTCAATGCGCTTGGCGCGGTCAAGATCGACATGCCGAACTCCTATTCGGTCTACATGCACGACACCAACCAGCGCAATCTGTTCAGCGACGACTACCGCTTCGATTCCCATGGCTGCTCGCGCGTCGACAATGTGCGCGATCTGGCGGCCTGGTTGCTCAAGGACCAGCCGAAGTGGAACCGCGCCGCGATCGACGCGGAAATTGCCACCGGACAGCATCTGGAAGTCCCGATGGCCAGGAAGGTCCCGGTGGCCTGGATCTACCTGACGGCGTGGATGACCAAGGACCAAACCATCCAGTTCCGCAGCGACGTCTATAACCAGGACGAGCAACTGCTCGAGGCGACCGCCGAGGAAGCCGCATTCTTCAGCAATGCGGCCAACCATCCGTTGACCGCGCATATGGCGCAGTAGGCGCCGCGGCATGGCCGGCCGATCAAAATCTGAAAAACAACCCCATGCAAAGTAGCGAGAGGGCTGCCGACGCATTGCGGATTTAACGAAATACCCTTGACACGTCGGGCAAATCAGGGGCAATAGTCGATCATCGCGCAATCTACGAAAGGACAACCGTGGCCTGCCCAGGAATGGGCCCGCCCTGGTTGACGTCGCCGCAGCGGCGGCCGCACATTGCAACGCTCGAAACAAGCGGGTGCGCGAATGGCAGACGTTTCCACGACAGGCGAGATTTCATTCGCCGACGGCAAGATCCTCACGACGATCACCGACGCCGTCGGCGTGATTACCTTCAACAATCCCGACAAGCACAATGCGATGTCGCTGGAGATGTGGGAGGGGTTTGGCCAGGCGCTGACGAGCTTGCGCGACGACGACGCGGTGCGCGTGGTGATCCTGCGCGGCGCCGGCGGCAGGGCTTTCGTGTCGGGAGCCGACATCAGCGAGTTCGAGAAGCAACGCCACGACGCGGCAGCCTCCGAGGACTATGCGAAACGCAGCGCCGCGCAGCGGGCGCTGCTCGCCGGCTACCCCAAGCCGACGATCGCCTGCATCCAGGGCTTTTGCCTCGGCGGCGGCATGCAGGTCGCAATGCTCGCCGATATCCGCATCGCCGCCGCCAGCAGCCAGTTCGGAATCCCCGCGGCAAGGCTCGGCATCGCCTATGGCTTTGACGGCTTGCGCCACCTTGTCTCGCTGGTCGGACCATCCTGGGCGCGATTGCTGATGTACACGGGAATGCGGATCGATGCCGCGGAGGCGCTGCGGATCGGGCTCGTCGAGCGCGTCATCCCCGACGATCAGCTCTGGGGCGAGACGATGGCGATCGCCGAGACGATTTCAGAGAATGCGCCGCTCGCAATCAGGGCCGCCAAGATCACGATTGCGGAGGTGCTGAAGGACGAAAGCCAGCGCGACATGGACGCGATCAAGGCGATCGGTACCGCCTGCATGGACAGCGAGGACTTTCGCGAGGGCCGCCAGGCCTTCATGGCAAAGCGCAAGCCACAGTTCCGGGGGCGGTGAGACTGCCTCTCAGGCCGGATTGAGCCGCCGCCAGCCCGGAGCGAGTTGGACTCGCGCTCGCTCTACGACCTCCGTCGTTGCAGGCACAGCGAAGCATCCGGTCTGACTCCGCGAGAAGATTCTGGATTGCTTCGCTGTGCTCGCAACAGCAATGACGGCGTGGATACGAGTGAGCGTCACAATCACGGCGTCATCGCCCGACTCGATCGGGCGATCCAGTACGCCGCAGCAGATGTGATGAATCTCGACGCCTCTAGAATACTGGATTCCTCGCATTCGCGGGGAATGACCGCGAGCCTATGAGACGTAGCGCCAAGTCTAGCCGCGATTTGGAACCGCTCGCACATCGGACGTGAACCGATATTCAGGAAGATTAAATTCCTCGCGGGCCCGTTCGCAGATTGCAACCAAACTGATCGCGCGACGGTTCTCTCGGCACCAACGAGGGAGATTGTGATGAAAATCAGGTTTGCTGTGCTTGGACTGGCGGCCATGGGCGGTGTTGCGCTCGCGTCGGGGCAGGCTCTGGCGGCAATGCCGAATGGCATTCCGCAGGCCGATCGTATCGCCAGCGGCCCGGCCGCCAATGTCGATCAGGTCCGCATGGTGTGTAACGCGTGGGGCCGTTGCTGGTGGCGCCCGAACTATTACCGCGCCTACGGCTTTTATGGTCCACGCCGCTTCGGACCTCGCCCGTGGGGCTGGGGTCACCGTCACTGGCGCCGCTGGTGACCGACGAAGGGGCCTAGTGGGCCCCTTTTTCATGTGAAGCATTCCGATAAGGACGTGGACCCATTAGCGCGGAGCCATAGCCTGATCGAAGCGAATTGGACGCGCTGGGATAAGGCCGCGCTTCGCGATGCTGAGCGTTGCAAGCGCGCGCCGCGTTTGTCAGCCGCCGATCACCACATCACCCGGCACGCCATCTTCGTCGGCGTGATCGTTATTCACCACCAGTATGGCCACCGCCACCCCTCATAGAGGATCCACGACGACACCAGGGGCGGGCCGTATGGATCGACCCGATCGTCTTCAGGGCGATAACGATATCGTGGAACAATATTATAATCCCACGGAGTCGGCCTGAGCACGGGCGCCGTGACAACAAGCCTCTGCTGTGGCTCACGAACGACCTGGGTCTTTCGCGTCCGGGCGTCAGCGCTGGACGTCCCAAGGTTACACAGCATCAGGGCTGTTCCGAGAGCACACGCGACAGTCATTTTCTTCATGCGTCAGCCTCCTTCCCAGAGAGTGCTAAAGGACTTAAAGCAAAGCCATTGCGTCGCAGTCGGCGAACAAGCGGACGCCACGGGACGCAACTATACATTTTATGGGTACATTGCCTAGAGCGCGATGAGATTGGGCTAAATCGCCATCGCGCTTTAGGTTATTTTTTGAGCATGATCTTTTCGGAAAACCGCTCCGCACTTTTCCGGATCATGCTCTAGAGTGCCGCGAGCACCGCTTTCGCGATGTCCGCGGTGCCGTTGCGGCCGCCGAACTCCATCGGCTTGATACCACCGGCATAGACCTGATCCACGGCGCGCTCAATTTGCTCGCCGGCCTCCGCTGCGCTTTCCACACCGTGCTTGTCGGCAAGCCAGTCGAGCATCATCGCGGCCGACAGGATCATGCCGGTGGGATTGGCCTTGCCCTGCCCCATGATGTCAGGCGCTGTGCCGTGGCACGGCTGGAACACGGCGTAGCGATCGCCAATGTCGGCCGACGGCGCCATTCCCATGCCGCCGATCAGGCCAGCGGTAAGGTCGGAGAGGATGTCGCCGAACATGTTCTCCATCACCATGACGTCGAAATCCCAGGGTCGCTTCACGAGCATCGCCGAGCAGGCATCGACATAGAGGCGATCCGCCTTCACTGCGGGGTGGTGCTTCGCCGCCTCGTCGAACATGTCGCGGAAGAAGGCAAAGGCCTTGAACACATTCGCCTTGTCGACGCAGGTGAGCGCGCCCGGCTTACCCCGCGACTTGCGCCGCTCGGCCAGACGGAAGGAGAATTCGAACAGACGCTCTGACGTCTTGCGCGTAATGACCAGCGTCTCGCGTGCATCCTCATGCGTGACGATGCCCTTTCCCATCGACGCAAACAGGCCCTCGGTGGACTCGCGGATCACGACGAGATCGATGCCGCGCGCATCGGCACCGACGATCGGGCTCGGCACGCCCGGGATGAGGCGCGCCGGGCGTACGCCGGCATAGAGGTCGAAGTGAAAGCGCAGCTCGACCTGAGGCATGATCTCGGTATTGTCGGGATAGCGCACCGACGGCAGCCCACACGCGCCGAGCAGGATCGCGTCGGCCTCCTCGCACAGCTTGATCGTGGTATCAGGCATCGACTTGCCGGTGGCGAGATAGTTGTTGGCACCCGCCGGCGCCTCGGTGAAGCGGAAGCTCAGGCCCGACTTCTCGCCGACCTTGCGCAGCACCTCCAGCGCCGGCGCCATGACTTCGGGACCGATGCCGTCACCGGCGAGCACGGCAATGTGGAACGCGTTATTTGCAGACATGGGATTCCTCAGCGAAAAGAAGAGAGACTCGTCATTGCGAGGAGCGGAGCGACGAAGCAATCCAGGCTGTCTCCGCGGATGGATTTCTGGATTGCTTCGCTTCGCTCGCAATGACGAAGGATGAGCATTCGCTACGGTGTCAACACCGTGCGTCCAACCACCGAACCCTGCTGCAATTGCACGAGCGCGTCGTTGGCCTTGTTGAGCGGCAGTGGCGTCACGGGGATCGGCGGCACTTGCTTTGATCGAACGAGGTCGAGCAATTCCTGCGTCTCGCGCAAATTGCCGACATAGCTGCCCTGGATCGTCACTGCCTTGATCGGGATCAGCGGCAGCGCCCAGGTGGCGCCGCCACCGAACAGGCCGACGATGACGAGCTTACCGCCCTTGGTCAGGCAGTCGAAGCCGAGCTGCGTGGTCGCGGCGTTGCCGACGAGATCGATCACCGCGCGGATCGGACCGCCCGCCTTCCTGGCAAGCTGTTCCAGCGCATCCGGCGCCTTGGGATCGACGGTGGCGAGCGCGCCGGCCTTCTCGGCCGCCTCGCGCTTCTTCGCATCGATATCGACCATGATCGCGCCCTTGCCGCCCATGGCCTTGAGCAGCGACAGCGCCATCAGGCCGAGGCCGCCGGCACCGAACATCACGATCGGCGTGTCGAAATGCTGCTCGACCTTTTTCAGCGCGCTGTAGGTGGTGACGCCCGAGCAGGCGTAGGGCGCGGTGGTCGCGGGATCGAGCCCCCTGAGATTGAGAAGGTAGCGCGGATGCGGCACCAGCATGTGATCGGCATAACCGCCGTCGCAATAGACGCCGAGCGAGCGCGGCGTCAGGCACATGTTCTCGTCGCCGGAATGGCAAGTCGCGCATTTTCCGCAGCCGATCCAGGGATAGACGAGACCAACATCGCCCTTGTTCAGGCCACCCTGATCGGACGGTTTCACGTCGGGACCAAAGGCCAGGACCTCTCCGACCGTCTCATGTCCCATCGTCAAGGGCAGCGCGATGCCACGGTCCTTCAACGAGAGCGGCTTGCGGCCATGGCCGAGATCATAGCCGCCTTCCCAGATGTGCAGGTCGCTATGGCAGACGCCGGCCGCCTTCACCTTGATCAGCACCTGCGTGCCCGAGGGCTGCGGCGTCGGCTCGTCGAACTCCTTCAGCGGCGCTTTGAAATCGGCGACCTTGAAGCTCTTCATGGCGTCTCTCCCGCTCAATTCTCGTTTTCAAGCGCAACCTTGCCACGTCCGGCGGAGCAAAACAAACGACGCTGTCTTAGGTCACGTCAGCGGATGATGGCAAGCCGCGAGCTGGCCCGGCGCGACCTCGCGCAGCTCAGGCATCTCCGCTGCGCATCGCTGATCCGCGCGCGGACAGCGGGTGCGGAAGCGGCAGCCCGACGGCGGCGCGATCGGCGATGGCGGCTCACCCGTGGCGACACTTTCCGCTGGCCGCACGTCGGGATCGGGGACCGGAATGGCCTCGAGCAGCAGTGCCGTGTAGGGATGCGCGGGCTTTGCGAACAATTGCTCTGATGGTCCGACCTCGCAGAGGCGTCCGAGATACATCACGGCGACCCGGTCGCTGACGGCTTTGACCACCGCCAGATCGTGCGCGATGAACAGCAGCGTGAGGCCGAATCGCGCCTTCATCTCCTCCAGCAGATTGAGGATCTGCGCGCGGATCGAGACGTCGAGCGCCGAGACCGGTTCGTCGCAGACGATGAATTCGGGATTGAGCACCAGCGAGCGCGCAATCGAGATGCGCTGGCACTGGCCGCCGGAGAATTCATGCGGCAGGCGGCCGACCACCAGATCGGGATCGAGGCCGACCGCGCCCAGGACCTCGTGGACGAGCTGCCTGCGCCGCTTCGCATCCTTGATGCCGGCGATGATCAGGGGCTCTGCGACGATGTCGCCAATGCGCCGGCGCGGATTGAGTGAGGCGATCGGATCCTGGAAGATGAGCTGGACGCGGCGCCGCATCCTGCGCAGCGGCTCGCCCTGCATGGCGGTCAGGTCCTCGCCGTCGAACAGCACGCGACCGGACTCGGCGCGGCGCAGTTGCAGCACCGCGCGCCCCAGCGTCGACTTGCCGCAGCCGGACTCGCCGACCAGCCCCAGCGTCTCGCCGCGCGCGACCTCGAGGCTGACGCCGGAGACAGCGTGCACGATCTTGTTGCCGAGGCCATATTCGACGACCAGATTGTCCACTCTCAGCAGCGGCTCGTCGGACTGCGCGCGGGCGGCGATCTGCATCATGCGTCGAGACCTTCGGCCATCTGGAGCGGATGGAAGCAGGCGTAGAGATGTTCGGGCATTTCGGCGCCTGTCAGTTCCGGCTTCGCCTGATGGCAGCGGCCGGCGGCATAGCGGCAGCGCGGCGCGAAGGAGCAGCCTTGCAAGGGCCGGGTCGGATCTGGCGGACGGCCGGAGATCGCCGGCAGCGGAGTGTGCGGCGCGGTGTCGAGCTTCGGGATCGCGGCCAGCAGCGCCTCGGTGTAGGGCATGTGCATCCGCTTGAAGAGCGCAGGCGTCGGTGCGCGTTCGACCACCCTGCCGGCATACATCACCGCAACCTCGTCAGCACGGCCGGCGACCACGCCCAGATCATGGGTGATCAGGATCATCGCCATGTGGCGGCGGTGCTGCTCGCGCGCCAGGAGATCGAGGATCTGCGCCTGGATGGTCACGTCCAGCGCCGTTGTCGGCTCGTCCGCGATCAGGAGTTTTGGCTCGCAGGACAGCGCGATGGCAATCGCGATGCGCTGGCGCATGCCACCGGAGCATTGATGCGGATATTGCGCGAGCCGCTGTTCCGGCGCCGGGATGCCGACGGCCGCAAGCAGCTCGATGCTGCGCCTTCGCGCAGCCGGCGTGTCGAGCTCGAGGTGCTCCTGGATCGTCTCCATCAGTTGCGTGCCGATAGTCAGCACGGGATTGAGCGAGGTCATCGGATCCTGAAACACGACCGCAAGATCGCGCCCGCGCAGCCGCCGCAAGCTTTCCGCATCGAGCCGCACCAGATCCTGGCCGTCGAACATCACGCGTCCGGTGAGCTTCGCCTTCTTCGGCAGGAGCTGAAGGATGGCCCGCGACAGCATGGTCTTGCCGCAGCCGGACTCGCCGACGATGCCGAGCGTGCGGCCCGCCTCCAGCGCAAGATCCACATGATCCACCGCACGCAGATTGCCGCGTGGCGTCGGCAGCTCGACCGCGACGTCCTCGATCGACAATAGCGGCACGCTCACAGCGCCCCCTGACGCGGGTCGGTGAGTGCCCGCAAGGTGTCGCCAACCAGATTGAAGGCCAGCACGGTGAGGAACAGCGCGGTCGCCGGCAGGAAGGCGAGCCGTGGCGCGATGTCGAGGCTCTCGCGCCCCTCCCCGATCATGCTGCCCCAGCTCGCCATCGGCGGCGGCACGCCCAATCCCAGGAACGACAACGCACCCTCGACCACGATGGTCACGGCGACTGCGAGCAGGAAGAACGCGAGCAGCGGCAGGATGACGTTAGGCAACAGCTCCCGCAGCAGGATGCGCGCATGCGTGGCGCCGAGCGCCTCGGCCGCGATCACGAATTCGCGTCGCGCCAGCGTCAGCGTGGACGCACGCGCCACCCGCATGAAGGCGGGGATTCCGAGCACACCCAGGATGAAGGTGAGATTGGGAATCGACTGGCCGAGATAGGCAGTCACTGCGAGCGCGAAGACCAGCGGCGGAAAGGCGAGCAGGACGTCCATGCTGCCGACCACCAGCGTCTCGACGCGGCCGCGGAAGTAACCGGCAAGCAGGCCGAGCGCGCCGCCGACGCTCAGGCCGATCATCGGCGCAAACAACCCGACCGTCAGCGAGACGCGCGCGCCGAAGACCAGACGCGCAAGCTCATCACGGCCCAGGCCATCGGTGCCGAACCAGTGCTCGGCCGAGAACGCGGCTCTGCGCTCCAGCATGTCCATATCGGTCGGGCTCTGCAGCGGCAGCAGCGGGGCCAGGATCGCAAGCGCAAAGACCAGGGCAAGCCAGGCGATCGCCAGCCAGAACAACAGGCCGAGCCGCCGCCGGCGCCGCTTGGGCTCCGACCCCGCCTCCTCCCGAAGCGAGAGCTCAAGCGTGGCCATGGCGGATCCTGGGATCGAGGACGGCATAGAGCATGTCGACGATGAAGTTTACGATGACGAAGCCGGATGCGACGAGCAGCACCACACCCTGGAGTATGATGAGGTCCCGAGTGTAGATCGCGCCGACCAACAGCCGGCCGAGGCCCGGCAGCGCAAAGATCGATTCCACGATCAGCGTGCCGCCGATCAGCCGCCCGATATTGATGCCGGTCACGGTCACCAGCGTCAGCGACGAGGGCTTTAGCGCATGCACGAAAAGGATGCGCGACGGCGTCAGGCCCTTGGCCTTGGCGAGCGCGATGTAGTCCTCCTGCAAGGTGGCGATCATGTCCGAGCGCAGCACGCGCATGATGCCCGGCCATTCCGCGAGCGCCAGCGTCAGCGCCGGCAGGACGAAGAAGCGCAGATTGGCGACCGGATCCTCAGTGAACGGCACGTAACCGGTCGCCGGCAGCCAGTGCAGCTCCACCGCGAATAGGTAGATCAGGAGGATCGCCGACAGGAACGACGGCAACGACAGCATCGCGAATGCGCCGCCGGTCATGAAGCGATCGAACGGGCCGCCGGCGCGCGCCGCGCAGACAATGGCAAGCGGTACACCGATCAACAGTCCCAGAAATTCGGCGAGCAGCATCAACTCGATCGAGACCGGCACCCGTTCGGCGACCGCCTGGAGCACCGTCTGCCCGGTGCGGAAGGAGCGGCCAAGATCGCCCTGGAGCACGTGGCCGAGCCAGCTCAGGTATCGCCACCATAGCGGCTGATCGAGCCCCATGTCGTGGCGAAGTGCTGCGACCTTCTCCGGCGTCGCCTGGTCACCAAGGATGACGTAGGCGAGATCGCCGGGCAGAAGCGACGCGATCAGGAAGGTGAGCAGCGAGACGGCAGCCAGCACCGGCAGGATATGAATGAGCCGCCGAATGACGAAGGCGAGCATCTGCGCTCAGTCCAGCCAGGTGTCGGAAACGTCGACCACGCCATTATAGATTTTCGGAAAGCCTTTCAGCTTTGCGCTCGAGAGCGCGTAGTAGGTGTTCTGGAAGGTCCAGAACCAGATCGCCTCCTTGTTGATCAGGCGGCTGATCGCGCAATAGTCCTCGATGCGCTTGTCGGTATCGGCGGTGACACGCGCATGGTCGAGCAGCCGGTCGAGCTCCGGATCGGCAAAGCTGGCGAGCGCGAGCGGGCTGCCGCTGCGGAAGTTCGCGTACATCTGCGGATCGGGATCGGCGAGATCGACGATGCGCCAGGGTGTCACCTGGAACTGACGCATGAAGGCGCGCGGCGGGATCGTGGCCTGGTCGACCTGCTCGATCTCCATGTTGGCGCCGATCCGCTTCCAGAACTGCTGGAGCACCTGGCCGATCACGCGGCCGCGCGGCGTCGCCGTGACCAGCACCTTGAAGTCGACGGGCTTGCCGTAGTCCTCGAGCAGCGCCTTGGCCTTCTCGACGTCGAACGGCAGCGCACCGTCGTCCTTGCACTTGACCCAGGAGCCGTCGCCATAGGGGTTGGTCGCGGGCCGGCTCAGGCCATTGCTGATCGCCTGCGACATCTTCGGTCGGTCGATCGCCATCACCAGCGCCTGCCGCACGCGGACATCGTCGAAGGGAGCGACCTTGGTGTTGAAGGCGTAGACCTGCGCGCCCGAGCCCTTGTAGGTGTGCACGGTCAACTTGGGGTCCTTCTGCGCCTTCATGATGTTGTCGGCGTCGTTCTCGTCATCCCAGATGATGTCGGCTTCGCCCGATTGCAGCGAGGCGAACCGCGACTGCGCATCCGGCAGCGGCTTCAGGATGATGCGATCGAGATAGGGATGGCCCTTGTTCCAATAGTCGGGGTTCTTCTCCAGCACCATGCGGTCGCCCGCGGTCCATGATTTCAGGATGTAGGGACCGGTGCCGACAGGATTGCGGTTGTAGTCGTCGCCCTTGGTCTTCCAGGCGGTCGGCGAATGCACGACGTTGTTCTGGCTCTGGATGGTGATCGTCGCCGGCAGATTCACCGAAGGATCGGTCAGATTGTAGACGATGGTGTATTCGTCGGGCGCCAGCACCTCCTTGACGTTGGTGATGTAGAAGGCGCAGCGGCACTTGTTGGCGGGATCCTTCTGCCGGTCGAAGTTTTCCTTGAAGGCCTGCGCATTGAACGGCGTGCCGTCGTGGAATTTCACGCCCTGGCGCAGTTTGAAGGTCCAGCTCTTGTAGTCGTCGGAATGGGTCCAGGACACTGCCAGCTTGGGCGCGGCCTCGCCCTTGTCGTCGAGCGTGGTCAGCGTGTCGAAGATCGCCGCCGCAGCCGTGAAGGTCGAGCTGTCGTAGACACCGACCTTGAGCGGGTCGAAGCCGGGAATGTCGAGCTCCTGGCCGACCGTGATGCTGCCGCCGGATTTTTGCGCGTGCGCTGGCCGCAGCAGCGGAACAATGGCGAATGCCGTGACAAGAAAAATCGGCGCGAGCCTGCGCACCGCGGCAACAGCGTTCGTCATTGTTCCCTCCCGAGGACTGCGCCCGATGTTTCGGATCGCTCGTGACGTCAGGCGAGATTGGCGAGAATCGCTGCGCTCGGCAAGAGGAACGCGCGCAGGATGCCACGACGCAGATCTCACTTGACCGAAGCGCACGAGCGCGGCCTTCGCTCAGGTTTTGCCTGACGGAATTAACTCTTCGCGCGAGAGACCCCCTCGAGCCAAGCGTCCGTGTGCTCGCCCAGCGCAGCCATCGTCATGCCAGGCGTCGCGTCGGCCTCCGACATGCGGTGCGGCAGATTGAGCACCTGGAAGGAGCCGCCCTCGTCTTCCACATCCAACAGCGCCTTGCGATGCGCTGCGGATCGCACAGCACCTCGGCGACCGTGCGATACGCCGACGCTGGCACGCCCTCGTACCGGCGGGCGCGTCCGCATCGTCTCCCCGCCCTCGGTCTCGATCTTGATGACCTCGGCGCCCATGTCGGCGAGCATCCGCGCGCAACGGGGACCGGCATTGGTGGTCGAAAAATCCAGCACCCCGCAGGCCGGCAAAAAGCCTTTGTCGTCGTCCCCTCACGCTTGTCTGCTACTTGCATCCCCGGAGTGCTCTGAGGAACCCCGCGCGTTCTTGCTTGTTGAAGCGCCGACCCTAGATGGCGGCGGCCGATAGGAAAGTCTTTACCCGAACGGCAGCTTCCAGGGGCGGGCTTGGAATTCCCGAGGGCAACTGGACCCGATCTTGCATAGCAGCAAACGGGCTCGGAAGAGGGCGGCTGTTCTTGAGGGTCTTATTCGTCACGACAGAGATGGACGATTTTGTCCGCGTCGGCGGACTCGGCGCCGTTTCTGCTGCCCTCCCGCGAGCGCTCCGCCCCTTCGCCGATATTCGGATCATGCTGCCCGGTTATCGCGACATCATCGAACAACTCACGCATATTCAGATCGTTGGCCGCTGTCCGGCGCTCGCGGAGATGCCGGCCTGCACACTCGGCAGGGCCGCGACGCGCGACGGCCTGCCGGTCTATGTGCTGCTCTGCTCGCAGCTCTACGACCGCCCCGGCAATCCCTATGGCGACGAAAGTGGGCGCGACTGGCCTGACAACGACATCCGCTTCGCGCGCTTGGCGTCGGCAGCCGCTGAGCTCGCGACGGGCAACCTGGACAAGAATTGGGCAGCAGACCTGATCCATGCCAATGATTGGCAGGCCTCGCTCGTGCCGGCCTACCTCGCCTGGCGCGGCTCGAAGCTACCGTCGATCCTGACCATCCACAACCTCGCCTATCAGGGCCTCTTCCCCAAAGACGCGCTGCGGCGGATCGGCGCACCCGAGAGCTCCTTCCACATCGACGGTGTCGAGTTCTACGATCAATTGTCCTTCCTGAAGGCCGGCCTCGTCTACGCCTCGCACCTGACCACCGTCAGCGCGACCTATGCGCGCGAGATCACGACGCCGGAATTCGGCTGCGGCCTCGAGGGCCTGTTGCGCGCCCGCGCCGAGGCAGCCGAGCTCACCGGCATCCTGAACGGGATCGACGAGAGCTGGGACCCCCGCTATTGCGCGCAGCTCGCCCAGCAATTCGGCGCCGGCGACTGGGCTGGCAAGCGGGCCAACGCGGACTATGTGCGCAAGCAGTTCGGGCTCGCGGTGTCGCGCGGACCGATGTTCGGCATCGTCGCCCGGCTGGTGCATCAAAAGGGCATCGACCTCGTGCTGTCGGCGGCCGACGAGATCATCGATGCCGGCGGGCAGATCGTCGTCACCGGCTCCGGCGAGCCGGCGCTCGAGCAGGCGCTGATCAACGCCCATCGCAGGCGGCCAGATGCGATCGGCGTCGCCATCGGCTTCAACGACGCGCAGGCGCGGCGCATCTTTGCCGGCAGCGATTTCACCCTGATGCCGTCGCGCTTCGAGCCCTGCGGGCTCAGCCAGATGTATGCCCAGCGCTTCGGCTCGCTGCCGATCGGCCACCAGACCGGCGGCCTTGCGGAAACCATCACCGACGGCGAGACTGGCTTCCTGTTCGCGCAGCCATCCTATGAATCCTTCCTCGGCGGCGTTCGCCGGGCCTTCACGACCTTCATGGCCCAGGAGCGCCTCGACTCCATGCGCCGCACCGCCATGTCGCGGTCGTTCAGCTGGAATATTTCCGCCGCCTGTTACAGCGCGCTGTATCGCAAGATCGCGTCGGCGTGAGGCGGCTTCGCCTGTCACGACGGGTCATCCGATCGAAGATCGTCCGATCCAGGCCCTGTTGAGACATCGCGTCATCCAGCCGGGCTGAGGCATGCCGCGCAGTCGTGCTCGCGCTTCCTGATACGGACCGACATAGCGCAGGCGGGCGGGCAGCCGGGGGTAGATGCGTCGTATCCACTTGAGCGCGCGGTCCGCCGCCCTGTCGTCGGCTTCGTCACAAGCCAACCCAAAACCCGCGCCCAGTCGCTCGGGCAGCATCCGGGCCGTCAGCGCCTGGTACCATTTGGGCGGCCGCAACCACTGTCGTCCGACGCCCCCGAGAATTTGTCCGGCCACCTCGCGCGCCGCGGTGCCAACGGTCAAAACCTCCGAGTGGGTCATGGCTTCAGTGTAGGCGAGAAAGGATTGCCAATCCGCCGGCAGGTCACCCGGGGTCAGTCCGAACATCGCTGCGAAAAGCCGGCATTCGGCCCAGTATCGCTCGCGCTCGTCGGCCGAGAACGGCGGCAAGACGAGATCGTGCGCCATGACCGCGCTCTCGACGAGCGTGGCGTGAACCCAACGCAGCGCCGCGACTTCATTGGCGCAGTAGTGCGAATTCGCTTCAAACGACCCGATGGCATCCGGCAAGCGGCCGACGATCGCGGCATGGCGCCGATGCAGCTTGCGGGAAGCCGTCAGCGCCTGATCGAGCGAGCCGAATACCATCGTAAACATGACGTCGAAGGTTCGATGGAAGCGACCGATCGGGTCAGCGAGCGTTTTGGAGTGCTCGGCGATGGCGGCAGCGACCCACGGGTGCGCCAGTTGAAGCAGCAGCGCACGGCCGGCGCCGAGAAAAATCACGGCCTCCCGGTCAATTCGCCAGGTCAGTGAGGCCGGCCCAAAAATGCCCGCCGTCGATCCAGCCGCCTTGCTCCTGATATGATCGAGCGAAGACTCCAGGTCCTTCTCGGAAATCACTTTGCAACATCCGCTTGGGGCCAATTGCGAAGATCACGCGGATGAGCCTAAGAGACTCCGCCGCGCTACTCCGCCGCGACAGGCAGGATATCAGGATTATCGTGCAACACCACGCCCGAGAGCGGATCGAACTCGCCGATCCACGGCGCGCGCGCCAGCACCGATCGCGTATGGAGATAACCTGCGTCCCAGCGCCGCATGATGCCGGACGGGCTGAAGTCGATGTCCTTGGTGTGAGTCTCGCGGTCGAGCTGCGGCGCGAGCAGCCGCACCACATGCATCCGCGTCGGACAGCCATAGCTCGTCAGCGCGCGCACCGTAGGATCGCTGCGCTCGCTCTCAGGCAACCGCGCGGCGAGCTGGTTGATGACGTGGCGCAACCGGTGCGCCTGCTGCTGCCGCGCGATGTGGCTTGCGATCCGGCTGGAATATTGCACGTCCTTGTGACGGTTCAGCACCTCCGCCATCGTGGTCGGCTCGCCACCGACCGGATTCCACAGATGCACGGCGAAGATCAGCGAGTCCTTGCGCGGATTGTCGTCGAATACGGCTTCCGTCGGCGTATTCGAGAGGATGCCGCCATCCCAATAGAGCTCGCCATCGATGCGCACGGCCGGAAAGGCCGGCGGCAGCGCGCCCGAGGCCATGACGTGCCTCACCGTCAGGTCGCCGTCGCGGCTGTCGAAATAGCGCATCCGGCTGGTGCGGACGTGTGCGGCGCCGACCGTGAGACGCGGCGTGCAGCGGTTGATCAGGCTGAAATCGACGAGCTCGGAAAGCGTTTTCTCCAGCGGCGCGGTCGAGTAGAAGCCGGCATGATCGGCGCCCAGCGGAAAGGAGTCGCCGACATGCGCCAGCGGATTGGGTCGGAAGAAGCCGGGTATGCCGTTGGTGATAGTCGACCAATAGGCGAGCTTCTCGTTGAAGCCGGGAAATGCGGTGCGCAGATTCCAGACCGGATTTTGCTCCATCCGCTTCCAGAACTCCTTCAGCCGCGACAACCGATGTTGCGGCGCATTACCGGCAATGAGGCTGGCGTTGATTGCACCGATCGAGGTGCCGATGATCCAGTCCGGCTCGATGCCGGCCTCGTGCAGCGCCTGGTAGACGCCGGCCTGGTAGGAGCCGAGCGCGCCGCCGCCCTGGAGCACGAGCACGACCTGACCCGGCAGGTCTCTCGACTTGATGCGCTGCGTCATATCTTGCATGTGTCCGTCTCCCATCGCGCGGCACCGCTCGAATATTCGCAAGCTCAGCGCGATTGTTACGCCATGCTCTTTTGACCAATTGCCGAACACAACGGAAATGCCGGTTGGCTTCCGAAACCATGCGTGCGCGCTATCGCGGGCGGGATGTCATTCCCCACCCTGATCGGCTAGATTCGCCTCGATCTTGCCGGGGAGCCGATCCATGGAGATGCACCAGGTCCGCTATTTTCTCGCGGTGGCGCAGCTTTTGAATTTCACGCGCGCGGCCGAGGAGTGCAACGTGACGCAGCCATCGCTGACCCGCGCGATCAAGCAGCTCGAAGCCGAGCTCGGCGGTGACCTGTTTCGGCGCGAACGGCCCGCGGCACAATTGACCGAGCTCGGCCAGCGCATGCATCCGCTGCTCAAGCAGTGCTACGAGGCCGCGGCCGGCGCGCGCTCGCTCGCCTCATCCTTCAGGAGCGGCGAGATCGGCGCGCTACGCATCGCGCTGACGCATTCGATCGATCTCGCCCTGCTAATCCCGCATCTCAACCAGATCAAGCGACAGTTCAATCGGCTCGAATTCCGCTTCCTGCGCGGCTCGAGCCGCGAGGTCGGCGAGTTCCTCAAGAAGGGCGAGGCCGAGCTCGGCATCGCCGCCGAGATCGACGAAGCCTGGGGGCGGCTCGATGTCTGGCCGCTGTTCACCGAGAATTTCGAGCTCGTGATCGGCAAGGGCCACCCGCTCGCCGAGCGCAGCACGATCGAATTCGACGATCTGCGCTCCGAGCAGTTGCTCAGGCGAAGCTATTGCGAGCATGCCACGCGTATCTCGGCAAGCCTGCGCGAGCACGGCATCGACGTCGATCACAGCCACGAGGTTTCGAGCGAGCGCGACCTTATCGAGCTGGTCGAGGCCGATATCGGCGTCGCCATGGTGCCGCACACCTCGCCGCTGCCGGACAGCCTCAAGCGCACGTCGGTGGCCGGGCTCGATGCACGCCGCACCGTCAATCTCTACGGCGTCGCCGGCCGCCAGCGCACCGCCGTCGCCTCCGCCGTCATGCGCATGCTGCGGGGCGCGGATTGGCGGGAGATTGCGGGGTAGAGAATGAATCTCGCGCTCTTACTCTCTTCCCTTGTGGGAGAGCGTTGCTCGCTGCGCAGCGGCGAGACGGGTAAGTTCTCTCTCCGCGCGTGATCATCTTGCATCTGAACTCGCTCACGCAGCGGGCCGCAAGTTTTTTGCGGCCCTGTGCTTTCCCACCAGTCGGTTACGCAGGCGCCTGCTGCTCGCCCTCGGCCGGTGGCGGCTCGGCTACGGGCTCGCCCGGGGCCTCGAGCGGTTCCGAAGAGACGGCGGTCTTCTGCTCGGGCGTAGCCTCGACGGCCGGGCTGGGCGTCGGCTCTGCGGTTGGCTCCGCGCTCGGGGTGGCCTGATCAGGTTCGTCTGGTGCCATGGGTATTTACCTCCCTTGGTAGGTGAGCTTTGTTGGACAGTGTTGTGGATTTGGACTTCTCGATTAGTGACGCGCCACCCAACGGGTGGCGCCGGAGTGGTCGCGTGCCCACGGGAGCAGGCAAGTCCTCGCGTATCAGTTGAAGCACAATGCGACCCTGCCCGCATTATCGTACGTTTAGCCGCGCTGCGATTTTCGGGGCTCAACGTGAATGCGCCTGTCCCACGTGCATCGAACTCGTCGAAATCTACTTCTCCCTGCTCGCGCTTTCCAACGCCTCAAGCAGATCGTCGATCTCCATGCGCTTGCGGAAGTCGGGATCGACGAAGCGCGCCTTGACGATGCCGTCGCGACCGACGACGAAGACCGCGGGGATCGGCAGGATCCAGCCGTCGTTGCCGTGGAACTTGGCCATGTCCTGATAGGAAAGGAGCCGCTGAATCTCGACCCCGAGCCAGATCGCCAGGTTGAGCGAGAGCGCGTAGCCATTGTCGAGGTCGGTGAGCACCGGGAACGGCGCGCCGGACTCGGCCCTGAACTTCTCCGAATATTCCTGCGTCTCCGGCATGATTGCGACGATCTGGGCGCCCATCGTCTTGATACGATCATGCGCCTCGGTCACCGCGCGCACATTCAGCCGGCAGTAGGGACACCAATGGCCGCGGAAGAACATGACGGCCGCTGGGCCACGCGCCAGCAGCGAAGGCAGCGCGATCAGCTCGCCGTTCTCGTCGGGCAGCATGAACGGCGGCATTGCGTCGCCCGGGCGCGGTGCGTTTTCGCCGCCGCCGTTTTCGGCGAGCCGCGCGACCAGGCGATCGACCGCCGTGCCATAGGCCGGAAAGATCTCGCGACCGGCATCGGCATAGGCCCGTAGCTGCTCGTTGAGCGTGCCATCCATGTCGCGGCAACGCTGGAAGGCGAGCCTGAGCTGTTCGGCATCGGCTGGTGAGAGGGACATCATTTTCCGCTCCGGCGTCATGGGTCGAATACTAGTTTCGTCGCGGCGCCGCCCGCAAGGGCCGGTCACGCGAACGCGGGTCAGTGCACATCGAACGCCGGACCGCGCGAAGGCGGAAATGCCGATCCCCAATCGGTTCGATAGCCGCCGCCTATCGATAGCGCGGGGCTATCGCGTCGAGAGCGAGATGGCATTTCATCGGAGACCTCCCTTCGACCAGGCTGACCCCACAGCCGGCCATCAACGAGGCCGCGGCCAACAGAGGAGAAGTTCCATGTTCAAGCATCCAATCCTGTCGCGCGCAGTGTGGGCGGGCCCTGCTCTCATCGGCGCAGTCGCGGCACAACCGGCGTTCGCCGGCGAATGTCCGGCCGACAAGATCAAGCCGAATGCACGCCAGATGGTCGACTACAAGCCGGTCGGCGTCACCGACGTCACGCTTGGCTCCATCGACCTCGAAAGGCAGCCCGCCAACATCAGGGAGCGCGAGCTGCGCTTCCGAAAGTTGACGATCGAGCCCGGCGGCATCGTGCCGTGGCACAGCCATGACGACCGCCCCGCCCTGATCTTCGTGCAGCAGGGCGAGATCGTCGAATACGCCTCCAACTGTATCGATCCGATCGTGCACAAGGCGGGCGATCTCCGCCCGGAGGTCTACGGCACCTCGCATTGGTGGAAGAACCTCGGCAAGGAGACCGTCATTCTCTACGTCGGCGACGTCCGCAAGGATCCGCGCGACCACAATATGTAAAGCAGCCTTGTTGCAGCCATCGCCTCGTCATTCCGGGGGCGGCTTGAAGAGCCGAACCCGGAATCTCGAGAATCCCCGAAGCGCAATTGCGCTCGGAGGTCCGGTCCTTACGCACCATCCCGGAATGACACCGACCGTTTTAGGGCATCGCATCATGACCGCTCTGTCCGCACGCATGAAGCCGCTTGCAATGGAGATGAGCCGGCATTCGCCGGGCACGCTCCTCCGCTCCATCATCATCGGTCTGACCGCTTTCCTCACCGTGGTCGACCTGTTTGCCACCCAGGCGATCCTTCCTTCATTGACACGGCATTACGGCGTGACACCGGCAGCCATGGGTTTTGCCGTCAATGCGAGTACCTTCGGCATGGCAATCGCCAGCCTCGTTGTCGGCTTCTTCAGCCCGCACATCGATCGACGGCTTGGCATTCTGCTGAGCCTGACCTTGCTCGCCTTCCCCACCAGTCTGCTCGCGTGGGCGCCCAACCTCGCGATCTTCACCGGCTTGCGCGTCATCCAGGGCCTCTGCATGGCCTCCGCATTCGCGCTGACGCTCGCCTATCTCGGCGAGCAGTGCAGCGCGATGGATGCGGGCGGTGCGTTCGCCGCGTACATCACGGGCAATGTCGCCAGCAATCTGATCGGCCGACTCATCGCGGCCGCAATTGCCGACAGTCTCGGTCTGGCCTGGAACTTCTACTTCTTTGCTGCACTTAATCTCGCGGGCGCCGTGCTCGTCTATTTCACCATCCAGCGCGCCCGGCCGATGCAAACGATGACGCCGGCGGCGTCTCCATTCGACGCGATGTCGGCACATTGGCGCAGTCCGCGGCTGCGCGCCGCCTTCGGTCTCGGCTTCTGCATCCTGTTCGCCTTCATCGGCACCTTCACCTTCGTCAACTTCGTGCTGGTGCTGCCCCCGCTATCGCTCGGAATGATGGAACTCGGCCTCGTCTACCTGGTCTTCCTGCCCTCGGTCTTCACCACCCTTCTCGCCGGACGCGCCGTAGCACGCATCGGAACGCGACCGACGATCTGGGCGGCGCTCGGCGTTGCCGCGCTCGGTCTGCCCCTGACACTGACTGCAAATCTGGTCAACGTGCTCGCCGGCATGGTGCTGGTTGGCGTCGGCACCTTCTTCGCGCAGGCCGCCGCGACCGGCTACGTCGGACAGGCGGCCACCGAGAACCGCGGCGTCGCCAGCGGAACGTATCTGGCCTGCTATTTCAGTGGCGGTCTCATCGGCACCGCGCTGCTTGGTCGGCTGTTCGATGCCTATGGGTGGATGGCCTGCGTCACCGGCGTCGGAACGGCCCTAGCTGCTGCGGCACTGCTGACGTTTGCGCTCCGAAGCGACGCCTAGCGCTTCACCTGCGCCAAATCAGGCTGCGGATCTTGCGGCGGATCGTCATCGGCGATGGCGCGCCAGGCCGCCCCGTCGAGATCGTCATACTGCCCGCTCTTCAGCGACCACAGGAAGGCGACGAGGCCGGCAAGCCCGAGCCCCAGCGCCAGAGGAACGAGGATGATCAGGACTTCCATGATATGTTCCCCCGCGAGGCGCTGCGCGCGCGCAGCGCGTTCAGCATGACCAGGATCGACGATCCGCTCATTGCGGCCGCCGCGATCAACGGCGTCACGACGCCGCTGATGGCAATCGGCACCGCCAGGATGTTGTAGCCGATCGCAAGCCAGAGATTTTGCCGCATCAGGTGCAACGCCTTGCGGGCATGATCGACGGCCGTCACGACCGGCGTCAGCGGCTTGCCGAGGAAAACGAGGTCCGCGGTCGCCTGGCTGAGATGCGCGGCCGAGATCGGCGACATCGAGACGTGGGCCGCAGCAAGCGATGGCGCATCGTTCATGCCGTCGCCGACCATCAGCACGCGTGTGCCGCGCCGCTTCAGCTCCTCGATCCGCGCGATCTTGTCGGCCGGTGTGACACCAGCCCGCCACTCGGGAATGCCAAGCGCATCTGCCGCTGCCCTTACCGCTGGCTCGCGGTCGCCGGAGAGGATCTCGATGCCGACATTGCGCGCCTTCAGCGCCGAGATCACCGTGACCGCATCCGGGCGCAGGGCCTGCCGCACCGTGAAGATGAACTTCTCCGCCCCCCTGTTGAAGGCGACGATGGACGCTTCCGGGTCGAGATCGGCGCTGCTCTTCACGAGTTCTTCGGCACCGCAGAAGGACGGCCGGCCAAGGCGGATCTCGATGCCGTCGACGCTCGCGCGCACGCCCTGCCCGGCCTCCTCGACCGCGCCTACGATCGGAGATTTTGCACCGGCAGCCTGCGCCACCGCGGCCGCGACGGGATGATGGCTCGACAGCGCGAGCTGCCCGGCAAGCGCCAGGATATCGGCAGGGATCGCCGCCGCATTGACCACGTCGAGATCCGGCAGCATCAGCGTGCCGGTCTTGTCGAAGATAATGTGATCGGCCTCCGCCAACCGCTCGATCGCGTCACCGGCGTTGAGCAGCACGCCGGATTTGAACATCGCGCCCGAGGCCACCGTCTGCACCGTCGGGATCGCAAGTCCGAGCGCGCAAGGACAGGTGATGATCAGCACGGCGACGCCGGTGACGATCGCATCATGCCAGCCTGCCCCAGCCAACACCCAGCCGAGGACGGTGAGGAGCGCGGTGGCATGCACCACCGGCGCGTAGAGACGCGAAGCCCGATCGGCGAGCCGCCGATAGCGCGAGCGCGCTTGAAGCGCGTTGTCGAGCAGGCGGGTGATCTCCGCAAGCAACGTCGCCTCCGACGCCGCCGAGACGCGAACCCGCAACGTGCCGGAGATGTTCATCGAGCCGGCGTAGACCGGCGTGCCCTTGTCAGCCGTGACATAGAGCGTCTCGCCGGTGATCAGGCTCTGATCGATCTCCGAGCGGCCCTCGATCACGGTGCCGTCGACGGCGCAGCGTTCGCCGGGCCGCAGCAGCACGATGTCGCCCGGATCGATTGCGGCGACCGGCACTTGCGAGATCTCGTCGGGGCCGACGAACTTTGCCGCGGTCTCGGCCTTCAGCGCCGCCAGATTTCCGGCGACCGCACGCGTCCGCCGTCGCATGTTCTGGTCGAGGACGCGCCCGACCAGGAGGAACGTCAGCAGCATGATCGCGGCATCGAAATAGGCGTGCTCGGCGTGGTGGATGGTCTCGACCACGGACATGCCGAGCGCGAGGGTCACCCCGATCGAGATCGGAACGTCCATGTTGGTGGTCTTCGCCGACAGCGCGCGCCAGGCCGAGCGGAAGAACGGCTGGCCGGCATAGGCCGCGGCCGGGAGCGCAATCAGCGCCGACAGCCAGTGGAAGAAATCGCGCTGCTCGGGCAGCATGTCGCTGACATTGCCGGACCACACCGGGATCGACAGCATCATCACGTTCATGGTGGCGAAGGCTGCAACGCCGAGGCAGCGCAGCAGGAAGCGCGACTCGGCGACCTCGATCGCCTCCGCGCTTGCCGTCTCGTAAGGATAGGCCTTGTAGCCGAGCTCCTCGAGCCGATCGATGAAGCGCGCGGGATCGAGCGTGCCCTCCTTCCATTCCAGCGCGACGCGGCGGTCGGTGAGATTTACCCGCGCCAGCGTCACGTCGGGAATGGCGGAGAGACCGCGCTCGATCTTCGCCATGCAGCCGGCGCAGTGCACGCCCTCGACGGCGAGATCCATGTGCCGGAGCCCGTCACCCGCGGCACGAACATAATGGGAGAAGTCGCGCGAGACCTGCATGAGGACTTCCTTCAGTTCAGGATCACGCGATTGCGCGACATGAACATGCGCTCACCGCGCGCATCGCCCTCGAGTACGAGATCCCACTGCCCCGGTGCGACGGCTTTCGCGTTGCCGCCATAGACTCCGATGCCGATCTCGGCGAGCTCGACGGAAAGATCGGCGCGCTTGTCGATCGGCCGCTCCAGTCGCCCTGAGAATTTCAGGCCGGTGACCGGGCGGCCGGTGGCGTCACGGGCCTCGATCCGCACCGTCGCGCCGCCATCGGCGCTGCGCTCGATCTTCGCGTCGACCTCCCACTTCCGCTCCGCCTGCCCCCGCGCAGCCGCGATCTCCTTCTCGTAGGTGAGACCGGCGGCATAGGGACTGTCGACGTCGGTACCGGGAAGCGTCGCGATCGCAAGCTTCATCATGGTGACGTTGACGCCGATCACTACGCCGAAAAACGCAACCAGAATGATGAGGACCGTGGTGCCGGTCAGAGGCTTCGGTGCGGCGGATGCCATGGCGAACTCCAAACGATGCTCTCAGGGCGCGACGAAATTGTCGGTGGCGGTGGCGACCTCGCCGAGCCCGATATCGGTGACGTGGAAATGGACCGGGATCGATTTCTCCGGATTGCTCTCGGCCGGCGCCGTCACCAGCAGCCGCAATTCCGCGGTCTGGTCACGACCGATCACGACCATCGGCCGGTCCGGCGTGACGGAATCGACGCCGACGACATGGACCTTGGCATTCACGGGCCCGTCGACGTCGATCGCGATGACGCGGTCGAAGCCGCGCTTGTTGAGCAGCCGGACCGTGTAGGCATTGCGGATCGAGCCGTCGCTCAGCTTGACGGCAATCGGGTTGCGGTCGTGCAGCACGTTGACGTCGAGCAGGCTGCGGGTCAGCAGCGCATAGAGCATGATGCCACCGATGATCACGATGATCGCGCTGTAGACGATGGTGCGAGGCCGCACGATGCGATAGATCGGTGACTTGCCTTGCTGGCGGCGCTGGATGTTGATGTCGTTGTCATAGGCGATCAGACGGGTTGGCCGACCGATCTTGGTCATCACGGTATCGCAGGCATCGATGCACAAGCCGCACTGGATGCATTCCATCTGCGGCCCATTGCGGATGTCGATGCCGGTCGGACAGACCGCGACGCACTGATAGCAGTCGACGCAGTCGCCGACCTGCTCGCCGAGCGCGCGCAGCTCGGCGGCCTTCTTGACCGACGTGCGCTTCTCGCCGCGATCGTAGCGGTAGGTGACGTTGAGCGCCCATTCGTCGGTGAGCGCGGCCTGGATGCGCGGCCACGGGCACATGTAAGTGCAGACCTGCTCGCGCATGTAGCCGGCGAGCAGATAGGTCGTCGCGGTGAGAATGCAGATCCAGACATAGGCGATCATCGGCGCCTGGAAGGTGACGAGCTCCTTCACCAGTGTCGGCGCATCATTGAAGTAGAGCACCCAGGCGCCGCCAGTCCACCAGGCGATCAGGAGCCAGATCGAATGCTTGAGCACGATCTCGGAGATGCGCTCGAGCTTCATCGGGTCGGACGCGGCGTCCTTTTTCATGCGCTCGCGCCGATCGCCCTCGATCAGGCGCTCGACGGCGTAGAACAGGTCGGTCCAGACCGTCTGCGGACAGAGATATCCGCACCAGATCCGACCGCCGATCGAGTTCATCAGGAACAGCGCCACCGCAGCTACGATCAACAGGCCGGTGAAGTAATAGACCTCCTGCGGCCACAGCTCGATGAAGAAGAAATAGAAGCGGCTGTTGGGCAGATCGATCAGCACCGCCTGGCTGGGGGCGCCCAGGCCGCGGTTCCAACGCACGAACGGCAGGAAATAGTAGACGCCGAGGCAGAATGCCATCAGCCCCCATTTGGTCCGGCGGAACGTGCCCGAGACGCTTTGGGGGTAGACTTTCTTGCGGGACGCGTAGAGCGGCCCGTAGTCGTCTTCCTGTGTGAGCTCGTTCGGGTTCGCGGCCGTGTTCATCGCTCGATCCGTTTGCGGGTACGATTGAAGCTAGATCGAACTCCGACCGTACAGTTGATCCAGCTCAATGGGGGCGGGTTTCCCCTGCCCCCTTCGCTTACTTGCCGCCGCCGAGCGAGTGAACGTAGACCGCCATCGCCTTGAGGGTGGCGGGATCAAGCCGTCCCTCCCACGCCGGCATGACACCGGCGCGGCCCTGGCTGATGGTCTCGATCAGGGTCGCCTCGTCCGAGCCATACAGCCAGATCTTGTCGGTCAGGTTGGGCGCGCCCATCTCCTGGTTGCCCTTGCCACCGTCGCCATGGCAGGCGACGCAATTCTCAGTGAAGATCTTTTCGCCCTTGGCAGCGTCATAGCCCTGCCGGGTCGGCAGGCCCGAGAGCGAGCGCACGTAGTTGGCGACCGTGACGATCTCGTCGGGCTTCAGCACGCCGTCCTTGCCGAAAGCGAGCATCTGGCCCTCATGGGTCTTGGCGTGACCGGACCGCGCGCCAAACTGGATGGTCTGCATGATCTGTTCGAGCGTGCCGCCCCACAGCCAGTCGTCGTCATTCAGGTTCGGGAAGCCCTTGGCGCCGGCGGCGCCGCTGCCGTGGCACGGCGCGCAATTGTCGCCGAACACGACCCTGCCCTTGGCACGCGCGAGCGCCAGCAGCGCCGGATCCTTCTCGATGTCGGCGAGCGGAGCCGCCGCCAGCGCCGCCATCTTCTCGCCGCGGGCGGCCTCGAGGTTGGCGAGCTCCACTGCGAGGCTGGCGCGCGTCGAATAGCCCAGCAGACCGGTGGTATTGCTCGAGATCAATGGCCAGGCCGGATAGACGATCCAGTAGCCGATCGCCCAGACGATGGTGAGATAGAACGTCACCAGCCACCAGCGCGGCAGCGGCGTGTTCAGCTCCTTGATGCCATCCCATTCGTGTCCGGTCGTGGTCTTGCCGGAGACACTGTCGAGTTCACCGTGATCGGTCATGATCCCTTACTCCTCGCGCAACGGCAATCGCGCCGCTTCGTCGAAAGCGGCCTTGTTGCGCGGCCAGAATGCGTAGGCGACGATCGCGAGGAAAATCGCGACGAAGGCCGGGGTCCAGATCGTCGTCACGAGATCGGACGCAAGGTTGTGGACTGTCAGAATTGCTTTCATCGTTGATGCCTTCTCAGCGGAGATTGGCTTTCTCGTTGTAGAGCTTGAAGTCGACGAGCGTGCCGAGCATCTGGAGGTAGGCGATCAGCGCGTCCATCTCGCTCGGGGCGCCCGGCTTGCCGTCGAAATTGCGCACCGCCGCCTTGGCGTAGCGCTTGGTGAAGGCATCGCTGCCGGCATTGTCCGGATCGGCCTGCGCCTTCAGGTCATTGGCCGCATTGGCGATCTGGTCATCGCTGTAGGGGACGCCGACGGCCTTGAGCGTCCGCATGTGATCGGCAATCGTGGTGGGATCGACTTCATTCTCGGCCAGGAAGGGATAGCCCGGCATCACCGACTGCGGCACGATGGCGCGCGGGTTGGTCAAATGGGTCACGTGCCAGTCGTCCGAATATTTGGCGCCGACGCGGGCAAGATCAGGACCGGTACGCTTGGAGCCCCACTGGAACGGGTGGTCGTACATGCTCTCGGCGGCGAGCGAGAAGTGACCGTAGCGCTCGACCTCGTCGCGCAGCGGACGGATCATCTGCGAGTGGCAGAGATAGCAGCCCTCGCGGACGTAGATGTTGCGGCCGGCGAGCTCAAGCGGCGTATAAGGCCGCACGCCGTCGACCACCTCGATCGTGCTCTTGAGGTAGAACAGCGGCGCGATCTCGACGAGACCACCGATCGAGATCACCAGCAGGATGCCGACGACCAGGACGATCGAGTTCTTTTCGAAGATTTGGTGGCGTGACCAGAACGACATTGCTGAGCTCCTCATTCCGCCGGCTGAAGAGCGACGGGCAACTGCACTTCCGCCTCGCCGACGCGCACGGTCATCCAGAGGTTGTAGGCCATGATCAGCGAGCCGATCAGGAACAACCCTCCGCCGGCCGCACGGATGACGTAGAAGGGATGCATCGCTTCCACGGTTTCGATGAAGGAATATTCGAGGAAGCCGAGCGAGGTGTAGGCGCGCCACATCAGGCCCTGGAGGATGCCGGACACCCACATCGCCGAGATGTAGAGGACGATGCCGAGCGTCGCGATCCAGAAGTGCCAGTTGACCAGCTTGAGGCTGTAGAGGCCCTTACGGTTCCAGGCCCATGGCACGAGGCAATACAGCGCGCCGAAGGAGACGAAGCCGACCCAGCCGAGCGCACCGGAATGCACGTGGCCGATGGTCCAGTCGGTGTAGTGGCTGAGCGAGTTGACGACCTTGATCGACATCATCGGACCTTCGAAGGTCGACATGCCGTAGAACGCGACGGAGACCACCAGCATGCGCAGCACGGGATCGGTGCGCAGCTTGTCCCAGGCGCCCGACAGCGTCATCAGGCCGTTGATCATGCCGCCCCAGGAGGGCATCCACAGCATCACCGAGAAGGTCATGCCGAGCGTCTGCGTCCAGTCCGGCAGCGCCGTGTAGTGCAGGTGGTGCGGGCCGGCCCAGATGTAGAGGAAGATCAGCGACCAGAAGTGGATGATGGAGAGCCGGTAGGAATAGATCGGCCGCTCCGCGCGCTTGGGGATGAAGTAGTACATGATGGCGAGGAAGCCGGCGGTCAGGAAGAAGCCGACCGCGTTGTGGCCGTACCACCACTGAAACATCGCGTCCTGAACGCCGGCCCAGGCGACGTAGGACTTGGATCCGAATACCGACACCGGCAGCGCGGGATTGTTGCCGAGATGCAGGACGGCGATCGTGACGATGAAGGCGAGATAGAACCAGTTCGCGACGAAGATGTGTGGTTCCCGGCGCTTGATCACCGTGACGAGGAAGACGAGCAGATAGGTCACCCAGACGATGGTCAGCCAGAGGTCCGCATACCATTCCGGCTCGGCATATTCCTTGGACTGGGTGACGCCGAGCAGATAGCCGGTGCCGGCCACGAGGATGAAGAAGTTGTAGCCGACCACGACGAACCAGGGCGCGAGATCGCCGGCAAGCCGGACACGGCACGACTTCTGCACGACGTAGAAGGAGGATGCGATCAGCACATTGCCGCCGAACGCGAAGATCACTGCCGAGGTATGCAGCGGACGCAGGCGGCCAAAACTCGTCCAGGGCAGGTCGAAATTGAGCGTGGGCCAGGCAAGCTGCGAGGCGATGATCAAGCCGACCAGGAAGCCGGCGATGCCCCAGAACATCGACATGAAGGCGGAGAACTTGATCGGCCCCATATTGTAGTTCGGCCGGCCATTGATCTCCGCGGGCGGCAGCGCCGCAGGGCGCTCGAAGTAGCGGTTGAGAATGACGAAGACAGCTGCGACGCTCGCCGCAGCGCTCAGCGAAGCATGGAAGGCGAAGGGCGAATCGATCGCCTTGGCTGCCGCGACCACGCAAAGGAAGGCCGTGACTGCGAACACTGCCGCCAGGCCGCTTTCACCGATGGTCATGGATTTGGAAATGGAGGGCTGGCTCATGCGGATTCTCTCTGAAAGAACACGCAGCCAGAAACCATATTCATGCTCGCGAGGAATTGATTGAAATCAAGAAAAGCGGATTTCCGGCACCCCCGATCGACAGGACATCGGGAAGCAATATCAGTCGCTTACGTGCGTTTTTCGCGCGCACGACTGGCGCAGCTCGGGCAATTTCGCGGAGCCCGGATGTCGCAAAAATGATCCAGCCTGATCGCTAGTCGCGCGCGGTGGCCTTGAGCGCGGTGATGACGTCCTCCCGCGCGATGATGCCGACGAGCTTTTGCGTTCCGTCGAGCACGATGATGCTCCGAATCCGATGCTCGACCATGAGCTGGAGCACGCGGGTCAACCGCGTGTCGGGGTGAACGTAGATGAATTCCGGCGTCATGACGTCGCCGACCTTGCGATTCATCAGGTCGAGATAGCGCGGCACCATCTGGCTCGGCGTGAAAGCGAAGCATTTCAGGATATCGAACTTGGTGACGATGCCGACGACCTGCCCGTCCTCCTCGACCGGATAGCCGTTGAAGTCGTCGCGCTCGAACATCTCGCTGAGCTCGAGCATGTTGAGATCGCGCATCACGGTCTTGACGTTGCGCGTCATGTAGCCGTCGGTGGTCTGTTCAAGGAATCTGTACACGGCGCGTCCTCTGATTGTCTTTCAGTCAACCGATGTCAGTGCGACAGCAGCACGCAACGGGCTGACTGGGTGAGCAGATATTGCGTGACGCCGCCGAGGACCAATTCGCGGAACCGCGAATGGCCGTAGGCGCCGGCAACGATCAGGCCGGCTCCGACGTCGGCAGCCAACTTACCCAAATGGTCAGCTGCGGTTTCGTTCCGGCCCGTTTCCGACACCCGTGCGGTCGCCGTGACGCCATGGCGGACGAGCCACGAAACGACGTCGGTGACGGAGGCGAGCACCGCCGGACGGTCGTCATCCGGCTCCGGAATCGCGACGATCGTGATCTCCTTCGCCTTGCGCAGCAGCGGCAGTGAATCGACGACCGCACGCCGCGCCTCCGGCGTATCCTTCCAGGCCACCAGCACGCTGCGCAGATCAAGCCAGTTGGCGCTGTCAGGCACGACCAGCAGCGGACGGCCAGCCTGCATCACCAGATCCTTGGGGCTCGCAAGCGAGAAGGCGTCCGAGAAGGCCGGGCTTTGCCCGCCGCTGACGACGATGTCGGCGCAGCGCGCCTGCTGCAGCGCGTAATGAGCCGGGAAATCGATCGCGCCGCGCCACTCGACGTGCCCTCCGCGATTCCTGGTTGCGGCACGGAATTGTCCCTCCAGCTCGGCAAGGCGCCGCCGGACCGAGGCCTCGCCCTGGTCGATCAGGCGCTGCGCCTCGGCACCGTCGGTGAAATAGAGGGGCGGCGCGAACTGCGCCGCAGCAACTCCGACGATCGCCGCCTCGAAGCGCTCCGCAAGCTCGCCCGCGATCTCAAGCCTCGCCTCATTGGGCTGACCAAGCGCCATGCCGACCATGACGGTCGCGTATGTCATTCCAAATCTCCCGAACCTGCAGATCCCGGCCATGCTAGGCGTATTGCGGTGGGCGCGGGATGAGATAGATCAAGCCAGCAAACGGTTCGGGTTACCGCTGGACTGGTCACCCCGCCGCGAGGTGCCGATCGCCGAACTTGTCTCCGGGGCGGCCATGCGCGAAATTGCGGTCGCGGAACCGCGACCCGGCCCCCACAACGCAAAGGATGGAAGCAAATTGAGCCCGACCCGCGTAACTCATCCGGCAGATGACGGTCGGGGTGAACATTTCCGGGTCCGGATCGAGGGATTCGGCGTCGGTACCTGGGACCTCGACCTCAAGACACAGGAATTCGAGTGGTCGGATGCGGCTGGAGCCATGTTCGGCGTCGCCCGCAACCAGCCGATCACCTACGAGCTCTTCCTGTCGCGCCTCGAGCCGAGAGACCGCGAGCGTGTCGAAGCCGCCATCAGGCGCGTCGCCGAGCGCGGCGGCGGGTTCGACGTGTCGTTCCGAATCGCCGATTCCGGCAGAGGACAATGGATCAGGGCCCGCGCCGGCCTGATCCGGGACGAAGCCGGTAGCGCGCGCCATCTCAGCGGGATCTTCCTCGACATCGACGAGGAGAAGCAGGTCGAAGAGGCGCTACGCACACGCGAGACCCATCTCCACTCGATTCTGCACACGATCCCCGATGCCATGATCGTCATCGACGGCCATGGCATCATCCAGCTGTTCAGCACGGCCGCCGAGCGCCTGTTCGGCTATTTGGAGCATGAGGCGATCGGCCAGAACGTCAGCATCCTGATGCCCGACCCCGACCGCTCCCGCCACGACAGCTATATCGCCCGCTACCGTACCACGCGCGATCCCCACATCATCGGCATCGGCCGCATCGTCACCGGCAAGCGGCGCGACGGCACGACGTTTCCGATGCACCTGTCGATCGGCGAGATGCAATCCGGCGGCGAGCCTTATTTCACCGGCTTCGTCCGCGACATGACCGAACACCAGCACACCCAGGCACGGCTCCAGGAGTTGCAGTCCGAGCTCGTCCATGTTTCGCGCCTGAGTGCGATGGGTGAGATGGCCTCGGCGCTCGCGCACGAGCTCAACCAGCCGCTGGCGGCCATCAGCAACTATATGAAGGGCTCGCGCCGGCTGCTGGCGGGCAGCAGCGACCCGAACATCGAAAAGATCGAGAGCGCGATGGACCGCGCCGCCGAGCAGGCGTTGCGCGCCGGCCAGATCATCCGCCGCCTGCGCGACTTCGTCTCGCGCGGCGAATCCGAGAAGCGGGTCGAGAGCCTCTCCAAGCTGATCGAGGAAGCCGGCGCTCTTGGCCTTGCCGGCGCCCGCGAGCAGAACGTCCAGCTCCGCTTCAACCTCAATCCGGAGGCCGATCTCGTGCTGGCCGACCGCGTCCAGATCCAGCAGGTTCTGGTCAACCTGTTCCGCAATGCGCTGGAAGCCATGGCGCAATCGCCGCGGCGCGAGCTCGTCGTCGCCAACACCGAGATCGCCGACGACATGATCGAGGTCGAGGTCTGCGATACCGGATCCGGCTTCCACGACGACGTGATACCGAACCTGTTCCAGACCTTCTTCACGACCAAGGAGACCGGCATGGGCGTGGGACTTTCCATCAGCCGCTCGATCATCGAGGCTCACGGCGGCCGCATGTGGGCCGAGAGCAACGCATCGGGCGGCGCGACATTTCGCTTCACCTTGCCGGCAGCCGACGAGAACTGATCAATGACCACCAAAGGACATGTCTACGTCATCGACGACGACGAGGCGATGCGGGATTCGTTGAACTTCCTGCTGGATTCGTTCGGCTTCAGTGTCCGATTGTTCGAGACGGCGCAGACCTTCCTCGATGCGCTGCCGGGCCTCTCCTTCGGCTGCGTGGTCTCCGACGTGCGCATGCCAGGGCTTGACGGGATCGAGCTCTTGAAGCGCATGAAGGCCGTGCAAAGCCCATTCCCGATCCTGATCATGACCGGTCATGGCGACGTTCCGCTGGCGGTCGAAGCCATGAAGCTTGGCGCCGTCGATTTCCTCGAGAAGCCGTTCGATGACGATCGCCTGATCGCGATGATTGAAGCGGCGATCCAGCGCGCCGAGCCTGCTGCCAAAAGCGAGGCGATCACGCAGGACATCGCCGCGCGTGTGGCCTCGCTCAGCCCACGTGAGCGCCAGGTCATGGAGGGGTTGATCGCTGGCCTTTCCAACAAGCTGATTGCCCGCGAATACGACATCAGCCCGCGTACCATCGAAGTGTATCGGGCGAACGTCATGACCAAGATGCAGGCGGGCAGCCTGTCGGAGCTGGTGCGGCTGGCGATGCGCGCCGGCATGCTCAAGGATTGAGGCGGCTTCGACTTGAGGCATGTCAAGTCGGTCCCCCCGCCGCGTGTTAGCAAAGCCGCATGACTGAGATCAGCTTGCACCATGGGCGGGATCCGATGTCGTCCCCACTCAAGCCCACCGTCTACGTGGTCGACGACGACGACGCCGTCCTGGGATCACTGCGATTCCTGCTGGAAACGGACGGCTTCGTCGTGCGGACCTTCAGGAATGCCACGGCATTGCTGAATGCCCCGCACTCCCCTGGCGCGGACTGCTACGTGATCGACTACAAGATGCCCGATATCAACGGCGTCGAGCTTGCCAGGCGCCTGCGCAAATCGGAGGGCGACACGCCCGTGATTCTGATCACGGGCTATCCGGACGAGAATATTTCGACCCGGGCCGCAGCGGTCGGGATCAAGGACGTGATCTTGAAGCCGCTTCTCGACGAAAGTCTCATCAAGCGCATCCGTGGCGCCATCCAGCGCAAGCCCAAGGGCTGACCTCGAGGGCCGACCTACGGGGATCTACGTAGGTACACCTCCTTAAGATATCGCTCGAAATTTTCACGCACCGCACCCCGCGGTAACCATGTGCCATCTGAAATGGAGATGGCCAAGATGCTCACCCAGTCACTCACCACCCAGGTTCACGGCAGCAAGATCGCCCCCGCCGCCCATCACGTCTCCGATCAGTTCGGCGCGATCACCGGCCATGTCGGCCTTGTCGCCACCGAGTTCTCCTACCGCAAGGACGAGGAGATCTACGGCGAGGACGAGCCTGCTGAATACGTCTACCAGGTGGTCTCCGGCGCGGTGCGCAGCTACAAGCTCCTTTCCGACGGCCGCCGCCAGATCGGCGCCTTCCATCTCCCGGGCAACGTGTTCGGCCTCGAATCCGGCGCCACGCACCGCCTCGCTGCCGAAGCCATCATCGACACCACCGTGCGCCTCGTGAAACGCTTCAGCCTCGAGAAGGCCGCCGGCACCGACGTGCAGGTCGCCCGCAAGCTCTGGGCAATGACCGCGGACGAGCTGCGCCACGCCGAGGACCACATGCTGCTGCTCGGCCGCAAGACCGCCATGGAGCGCGTTGCGACCTTCCTGCTCGAAATGGACCGGCGGCTCGCGGTCGCCGGCATGATGGCGCTGCCGATGTGCCGCCGCGACATCGGCGACTATCTCGGCCTCACGCTGGAGACCGTGTCGCGCGCGCTGTCGCAGCTCCATTCCCAGGGCATCCTGGGCTTCTCCGGCGCCCGGCAAATCGTGCTGCGCAACCGCCAGCGTCTGCACAATCTCGACGCCTGATTTTCTTCCTCCGTGCCATCTTCCCAACTGGTCGGCCGAATCCGTTTCGGCCGGCCATTTTCTCGTTCTCAACGCGCGCTGCGCCGCGTCTCCGGCATCACCAGGAAAATCAGGACGAGCCCGACCGCTGCGACGCAGGCGAGGCCGACAAAGGCAGTGCTGCTGCCGAACCTGTCGCTGATGAAGCCGCCAAGCACGGTGCTCAGCGACGCACCGATGCCGGTCGCGGTTCCCACGACTCCCTGTGCAAGATTGAAATGGCCGCTGCCGAAGGCGACGTCGGCGACGATGAGCGGAATCATCACCGCGAACACCGCGGCCGTGATGCCGTCGAACACCTGCACCAGCACCAGGAGATATGGATCGCGGACGGTTGCGAACAAAAGGCCGCGAATTGCAAGAGCGCCAAATCCGATCAGCAGCAGCGGGCGCCGGCCCCAAGCCTGCGCCTTGCGCCCGACCGTCGGCGACATCAGCGCAACGATCGCCTGCGGCACGATGATGCAGCCGGCGATCAGGACGGTCGCCCACTGGCTCGACCGCGTCGTCACCACGCTCGCCATCAGCGGCAGCATCGCCGCGTTCGCAAGCTGCAGCAGCAGCACACTACAGGCGAAGATCAACAGGGGCCGCTGCCTCAGCAGATGCCACACATTCGTATCCGCGCCTTCGGCGGCTTCGCGCGGCATCGCGCCGTGCGCGCGCGCCACGTCGACCTCCTCCTCGCGGATCCGCGACAAGGCGATCAGGGTCGGGATCGCGAGCAGGAAAGTGACCAGGAACACCGAGCGGCTCGACAGCAGATAACCGGCGGTGCCCATCACCGCGGCGGCGACACCATTGCCAAGCGAGGCGAAGCGCGCATTGCGGCCGAGCCGTTCGCCGATCGCAAACGGCCCGACGAGGCCGAGGCTGATCGCGGCGATCGCGGGCCCCAGCACACAGCTCGCCGCTGCATGCAGGGTCGCTGCCGTCACCACGACCGGGAAGATCGGCATCGCCGCATAAGCAAGCGCGCAGCAGCCGATAGTCGCGATGGCGAGCCCTGCAACCAGCCGCTCGGATTTCGCGGCGTCGATGATCGCGCCACCCGGCATCTGGCCGATCAGGCCGACGATGCCGCCGATCGACAGCACGAGGCCGATCTCGACCTGCGTCCATTTCTGCGTCGTCAGATACACCGCGATGAACGGGCCGAAGCCGGTCTGCACGTCCGCCAGGAAGAAGATGAACCAGTCCAGCGCACGCAGGCTTTGCTTCGACGGAGCCGGTTGCGCGAGCGCAGGGACAGCGTTGCGGCTCTCAGGTGGGCCGCGTCGATCGTCGCTCGGATGGCTCGGCTTCCTGGACAAGCGCACCGGCAGTCTGCCCTCCCCTTTCCCTACGGAATGAACTGCAGCGGTTGCAGGGTGCCGGAGGCGCCCAGCACGACGATTGGTGTGTCCTCCTTGTATTCCGGCGCAGCCGCGACCTGCGCCTTGGTTAGCTCCAGGCTGATGCTGTCCTTCTTGTTGGCGATCTGGCCGAAGTGCAGCGCGTTCCAATCAACCACGATCTTGCGGCTGCCAACGCCGAGGAAGCCGCCGAAATCGATCACCGCCGCCCGCACCTTGCCGGTGCGATCGACGACGACGTCAACGATACGTCCCATGTCCTCATCGGCGGCGCTGCGCACATCTCGCCCGAGCACGCCATGCGCGTCGCTGGCCCCGATGATGGTGACCGACGGCGGCGGCGCCGCGTCCTTCGGCACCACGGGCACGGCCGGCGATGACGATGGCGATGGCGACGCGTTCGGCTCGGCTTGAGCCGCAGGCGGCTCCTCTGTCGCGTACGACACCGCTGGTGCAATGCCTCCGACGATTATTGCGACCAGCATCAACCGCATCATGGCGCGCATGCGACGTCCTCCGGCTGATTGCGCTAATGCGCCAGCACGATCGATACCTGGATCTGGCCGCGCGTTCGCAGCACTTCGAGCGCGACATCGCCGCCGTGGCGGCGGATCCGCAAATCGACGCTCGACGAGCCCAGTTGCAGGTCGCGCAGCACCACCTCGTTCAGAAACGCAGGCAGATGCGGATTGCGCAGGCGGATCTCGCTGCGCGCAACGTCGAACTCAATGCCGAGCGCCGCTTCCAGCAGCGTGAATGGCGTCGCACTGGCCCAGGCTTGCGGCGCGCAGGCGACCGGATAGAGCGTCGGACCCCTGCGCTTCTCGCGCCGGAAGCCGCAGAACAATTCCGGCAGCCGCCTGAGGTCCATATAGGTCGCGGCCTCGAAAAGGCCCTTGAAGACGTGCGCCACCGAATGTTTCAGGCCGTAGCGCGCGAGCCCGAGCGCGATCAGCGCATTGTCGTGCGGCCAGACCGAGCCGTCATGATAGGACATCGGGTTGTAGCGCACTTCGCCGAGCGCCACGGTGCGGATGCCCCAGCCGGAGAAGAAATGCGGCCGCATCAGGTCGGCCGCGACCTTGCGCGCGCGGTCCTCCCTGATCATGCCGCTGAACAGGAGCTGGCCGGCATTCGACGTCCGTACCTTGCAGGGCCGCTTGGCGCCGTCGAGCGCGAGCGCATAGGTGCCGAGCTCCTCGCACCAGAACGCGTCCTCGAAGCGCGCGGCGAGCGCCTTTGCCTCAGCCTCGAGCTTCCGCACTATGTCGGGCTTGCCGAGCCGCAGGGCGCAGCGCGCGGCGAGCTGCTTGGCGGCAAAGACATAGCCCTGCACTTCGGCCAGCGCGATATAACCTTCCGCAAGCGTGCCGTCGGCATGGAAGATCGCATCATAGGAGTCTTTCCAGCCCTGGTTGGCGAGGCCCTGCTCGGAGGCGCGCTGATATTCGACAAAGCCGTCCTGGTCGGGATCGCCGGGTCCGTCGATCCAGGCCAGCGCGGCCTCGATCGCGGGCCACAATTCCAGCAGAGTCGCGACATCGCCCGTGCGCTCGAAATAGTGGCCGGCGAGCAGCACGAACAGCGCAGTCGAATCGACGCTGCCGTAATATTGCGCGAACGGCACCTCGCGCAGCGCCGCCATCTCACCACCGCGCATCTCGTGCAGGATCTTGCCGGGACCGGCGTCGGCGAGCGGATCAGTGGCCTTCGCCTGGAAGTGCGCGAGCCGCCGCAGTACGCCTCTGGCGACCCGCGGATCGATCCACAGCAATTGCAAGGCCGTAATCAGGCCATCGCGGCCGAACGTCGTCGAGTACCAGGGAATGCCGGCATAGGGATAGCGGCCCTGCGGCGTATCCGTCATCAGCATGTTGAGGTCGGCCATCGCCTGGCACAGCACCTCGTTGAAGATGTTGTTGGAGGTCTCGATGCTGGTCGTCCCCGCCGTACAGGAACGCATCTCTCGGCGATGCGCCAGCATGGCCGGAAAGAAACGCACTGGTTTGAGCGTTTGCGGCCGGTTACAGGACACGGCCACGAACAGCGACTTCGTGTGGTGCGGCTCGAGCTCGAGCTGCCAGGTGGCGGCATTGACCGAAAGACGGGTTGGTCTCGGATCGAAATGCAGCCCGGTCGTGCGCTGCGCGTCATCGAGCCCGCGATATTCGAGCAGGACGTCGGTCGGGCCGAGCAACTTGCTCGCGCCGGTCCCCCGCCGCGGCCGCTTCTCGCCACGCACCTCGAACAGATCGGCGAAGTCGCTGTCGAACAGCAGTGTCAGATCGAAGCTCGCCGGCCGGTCGCCATGGTTCTGCAGGCCGATACGCTGATACGCCGTGCCACGCCACAGGAACACCGTGCGCACGATATGCAGCAGGTCCTTCTGGAGGACGATGCGGCCGTTGCGGTAGATATCGGGGTTGGTGAGATCGACGGTCAGGGCTGAGTTGTCGTCACGCAGGTTCGAGCCGAGCAGCAACGGCTGAAGATCGTCGAGCACGAGCTCGAGCCGCGCGAGATAGCGCGTGTCGCAATTGAACAAGCCGTCCGGACCACCGGCGGAGGCGCCGATATCGCCATGGCTGTCGAGCACGATGAAGGTGTCGTCGTGCTTGAGCGAACGCCGCGGCCTCGCCGCAGGTCCCGTCATGGGAATGTAGAACGGCTGCTCCTCAACCACTTCCACGGTTCGCGAGGCCGCGACGAACTGGGTGACGACTTCGGCTGACATGCGCTATTCCCCTGCGCCGTTATCCAAAACGCAAATCGACCTGAACGCGACGATCTGGACGCGACTGGCTTACGCGGCGAACTTCGAGAGCCGGCTCATTTCCTTGGTGACCAGCTCGCGGTACGGCCCGTGGTTCTGCATCAGTCGGTCGGGCGATCCGTCCTCGATGATCTTGCCAGCCTGCAGCACGACCACCCGGTCGAAATTGCGCAACGTTGCCAACCGGTGCGCGATCGCAATTACGGTGCGGCCGCGCATCAGGCGCGACAGCGCCTCGCGGATCGCCTCCTCCGCCTCGCTGTCGAGCGCTGCGGTCGCCTCGTCAAGCAGCAGGATCGGCGCGTCCTTCAGGAAGGCCCGCGCGATCGCGATGCGCTGACGCTGGCCACCGGAGAGTTTCACGCCGCGGTCCCCGACCATTGTATCGAGTCCCTCGGGCATGCTCTCGACGAAATCGCAGCGCGCTGCGATCGCCGCGCGCAACACCTCGTCATCGGTCGCATTGGGTCGGCCGTAGCGGATGTTCTCGCGAACCGAGCGATGAAACAACGAAATGTCCTGCGGCACCACCGAGATCGCCTCGCGCAGGCTCTGCTGCGTCACCCGCGCGATATCCTGGCCATCGACGGTAATGCTGCCCTCATCGACATCATAGAACCGCTGCAACAGCGTGAACAGCGTCGACTTACCGCCGCCGGAGTGCCCGACCAAGCCGACGCGTTGGCCGGGCTGTAGCCGCAGGCTGAAGCGCTCGAAGATCTTCGAAGCTCCGGGGTAGCCGAACGTCACGTTGTTGAAGGCAATTGCGGCGCCGCGCTTGACCAGCGGCTCGGCTTCCGGGTGGTCGCGCAATTCATGGGGCACCAGGAGCGTGGCGATCGCCTCCGTCAGCCGCGCGACATGCTGTGTGACGTCGACCAGCGCGACCGCGAGATCGCGTGTGGCGTTGAGGATTGAGAGCCCGAGGGTGCAGACCAGCACGACCTCACCGGTCGTGGCCTCACCCTTCTGCCAGAGCGTGATGGCCCAGGCGAGCAGTGCAAGGGTCAGGACGACGGTGACCGCGGCGTGTGTCAGGCGCAGCTTTTCCAGGTAACGAAGACTGCGGCCGCGCGCCGTGAGTTCCCGGTTCACCGTGGCGTCGAAGCGCTGATGTTCGTGGGTGATGCCGCAAAACGCCCGGACCAGCGGCATGTTGCTGATGACGTCGATCATCTCGCCGTCGACGACGGCGGCCTTGTCGGCGAAATCGTCATGTAGCGGCTTGCCAGCCGCGGCGAGGTGGAACATCGCGATGACCATGCCGCCGGCGATCACGATCAGACCCGCGGCCATATAGAAACTCACGGTTCCAATCAGCAGGATTGCCGCAACTGTGGCAATGCATGGCGGCAGGACATTCCAAACGAACATGTTCTCTACCGTGAACACGGCATTGGAGGTGGCGGTGATACGACTCGTGAGCATACCCGGCATGCGATCGGAGAAGTAGCTCGGCGCATGACCGGTCAGATGACGGAAGATGTCGCGGCGCAGATCGCCGGTCACGCCAACAAAGGTGAAGCTCGCTGTCCAACTTGCGATACGCCACAGGAAGTTGTCGGCTGTGATGAGCGACATGAGGAAAACGAATGACAGCCATACGCCTCCGCCATGGGAAGCACCGGCAGATAGGCTGTCGACCAGCGATTTGACGCCATATTGCGTTCCCACGGAGCAGGCAACGGCCGCGACCACGGCGGTCAGGATCACCAGATGCGATGTCAGCCGCCGGCGAAGATAGCGTAAAACAAAGGCAAACGGCCGCCTCGCGTAACCCGATAGTTGATCCATATGGCTGCCACCCCGTCATAACAATTGTCAGTCGTGCCTCGCACGGCACTGGCTGAGTGAACATCGACCGGTTCGTTCCGGTTCCCTTGCAATGCGATCACGACATGACGATGCGGACGATCTGAGAAGCAGTCGTGACATCATCAAGACCAGATTGCGGACGACTCACGCCGCATTGCAGACGTGTCGAATAAGTAACCTTTGAAGGGTGGAACTTCGCAGATGCGGGAACGTTCCCATGGCTGGCATGCCGGTGCCGAAGTGAGCTGGGGTTTCAACTTCATGATCGCGAAAAGGAGATGGTGAGATGCGCATCGCGCAGGTAGCTCCGTTGACGGAGGCTGTTCCACCCAAGCTTTATGGCGGCACCGAACGGGTGGTGCATTGGTTGACGGAGGAACTGGTGGCGCTCGGACACGATGTGACCCTCTTCGCCAGCGGCGACTCGCATACCTCGGGCAAGCTCGACGCGACGTGGCCCAAAGCGCTGCGCCTGGACGGCGCAGTGCGCGATCCCAACGCGCTGCACATGGTGATGCTGGAGCGCGTGCGGCAGAAATGCGACGACGAGGAATTCGACTTCCTCCACTTTCACCTCGATTACTATCCGTGGTCGCTATTCTATCGTCAGCCGACGCCATTCCTGACGACGCTGCATGGCCGGCTCGACCTGCCCGAGCATCAGCCGGTGTTTGATACGTTCTCTAAAATCCCGGTCATCTCGATCTCGAACGCGCAGCGGAGGCCGGTGCCCCAAGCCAATTGGGTGCGCACCATCCACCATGGCCTGCCGGAGAATCTGCTGACGCCAGTGCCTGCGAAGCAGGATTATCTCGCAGTGCTCGGCCGCATCGCGCCGGAAAAGGGCGTCGATCGGGCCATCAGCATCGCGACGCGCTGCGGCATCCCGCTGAAGATCGCGGCCAAGGTCGATCGCGCCGACCAGGATTACTACGATGAGCTGATCCGGCCGCTGATCGAGAACAATCCACTGGTCGAATTCATCGGCGAGATCAGCGACAATGAAAAATCGGAATTTTTGAGCGGCGCACTTGGTCTTCTGCTGCCGATCGACTGGCCCGAGCCGTTCGGACTGGTGATGATCGAAGCCATGGCCTGCGGCGCGCCGGTGATCGCCTTCAATCGCGGCTCGGCGCCGGAGATCATCGACGAGGGCCTGACCGGGTTCGTCGTCGAGGACGAGATCAGCGCAGTCGCGGCCGTCGGCCGTCTGCCGCAGCTGAGCCGCGCCGCAATCCGCAAGCATTTCGAGGCACGCTTCACTGCAAGACGCATGGCACTCGACTATCTCGCCGCCTACCGCGGCCTGATGGAAGCGACTGCGCCGAAGATCAAGCTGGTGAGCAGCGCGGAGTAACCATCATCACTCTCGCCGTCATGGCCGGGCTCGTCCCGGCCATCCACGCGCCACCACGCATGAGGACAGACGTGGATGCCCGGGACAAGCCCGGACATGACGACTGAGACAATCCTACGTCACCACCGTGCGCTTCGGCTCGACAATCTCGAACATGCGCGGGAAATCGTCCATCAGGGCCATCAACTCGGCGAGGCGCAGCGCGTTGCCCGACAGCTTGATCTTGCCGGCAGCGACCGCCTCTGGGAACGTCGTGAGCTTCGCGATCACCTCGTCGAGCGTGGTGCGGGCGAGCGTGAAGCTGGCGTCGGCTTTTTCCGCCTGCGCGCTTTCGGTATAGGTGAGCGCCGAATTCTCGAGATTGAGGACGAAGGTCTCACCGGTGTCGGAAAAGCTCCAGTTCAGCACGATGTGCTTGCCCTCGGCTTTCGGGCCGTTGAGACGGATGCCTAGCACGTCCCAGAGCTGCGAGGTGCGAAGTGCGGCAAGCGTCTCGCGCGGCATCGGCGGGCGCGGCGGCGTCTTCGGCATTCCCTGGCGCAGCTCCTGGGCGCCGACCAGATAGGCGTTGCGCCAAGTCGCGCTTTCCGCGGCATAGCCGAGCTGCTCCAGCGTGTCGGCGAGCAGGCGACGTGCCGCCACGTGATCCGGCTCGGCGAAGACGAGATGGCTCAGCGCCTGCGCGACGAAGCGGAATTCACCCTTGTCAAAATCCTTGCGCGCCCGCGCGAGGATCGCGTCCGCGCCGCCCATATACTCGACGTACTTCTTGCCGGATTCGACAGGCGGCAGCGGATCGAGATTGACGGGGTTCGCGTCGTACCAACCGAGATATTTCTGGTAGATCGCCTTCACATTGTGGCGGATGTGGCCGTAGTAACCGCGACCGTGCCAGGCGCCTTCCAGACTTTGCGGCAGCCTGATCGTCTCGGCGATCTCGGCTGCGGTCAAACCGTGATTCATCAGGCGGATCGTCTGGTCATGCGCGAACTTGTAGAGGTCGCGCTGCTGGCGGATCATGGTGTCGATGCGCTCGCGCCCCCACACCGGCCAGTGATGCTGGCCGCACATCGCCTCCGCCTTGCCGCCCCACAGAGACAGCGCCTCGTTCAGGTATTTCGACCACGCCAGCGCATCGCGTACGTCGGCGCCGCGGAACGGCAGCAGATTGTGGAAATTATGCGTGCAGTTCTCGGCGAGGTTCAGGAGCTCGTAGCGTGGAATGAAGAAGTGCATCTCCGCTGGCGCCTCGCTGTTCGGCGCCATCTGGAATTCGAATTCGACGCCGTCGATCACCCGCGTGTCACCGGTCGCCATGATCAGGTCGGTTGGACGCAGCAGCGCCACTGAGCCCGCCGCCATCGACTTGCCGAGGCCGCAATCGACCTGACCGCGCGGCCCCTTAGCCAGGAACGGCCCGAACTGATATTGCGCCCGGCGCAGCATCGCCGGTCCCGCGATGATGTTCTCGGAGACCGCATGCTCCATGAACAGGTTCGGCGCGATGATCGGCACTCGCCCGGTGGCGAGCGCGTCCTCCTCCAGCACGCCGCGCGCGCCGCCCCAGTGATCAGTATGGGTGTGGGTGAAGATGACGGCCGCAACAGGCCGCATCCCGCGGTGCTTAAAGTAGAGATCGAGCGCCGCGCGCGCCCCCTCGATCGAGGTCAGGGTGTCAACGACGATGACGCCGCTGTCGCCCTCGATCAGTGTCATGTTGGCGATGTCGAGCCCGCGCACCTGATAGACGCCGGGCACGACCTCGAACAGGCCGTGCTGCATGTTGAGGCGCGACTGGCGCCACAGGCTGGGATTGACCGTCGGCGGTGCCTGCTCGGCGGAGAGAAAGCCGTAAGACTCGAGGCTCCAGACCACGCGCCCCTGCGGATGATCGATCCTGGCATTCTCGATCGTGCCGAGAAAGCCGCGTCCAGCGTCTTCGAAATCCCGCGTGTCGGAAAACGGCAGCGCGCCCAGCATCGCCTCGTGCTGCGCGATGACGGACGACGTTGAATCTTTCGGCTCGCTGCTGGCGATATCGGTCATCGGGCCGGCTCCCTTCCTGATTTGGTTGGGCGCCATCTAACCGCATTGGCGCGCCGGTTCCAACAGCCGGCGACCGGCAACGCCGGTCGCTAGGTCTGCGACGCCCGGTCCTAGTGCATCCCGAGCAAGCGCGGCAGAAACAGCGTCAGCTCGGGCCAGTAGGTCACGACGACCAGGAAGGCGAGCATAGTGAGCAGCCACGGCATGACGGCCACCGCGAGCTCGGTGATGCGCATTCGCGCGATCATCGAGGCCACATAGAGATTTAACCCGACAGGCGGGTGGCAGAGGCCAACCTCCATATTGACGTCGATGACGATGCCGAAATGCACGAGATCGATGCCGAGCTTCTTCGCCGCCGGAGCCAGGATCGGCGCCATGATCAGGATGATCGAGTTCGGCTCCATGAAATTGCCGGCGAGCAGCAACAGCACGTTGACGACCAGGAGGAAGCCGACCCAGCCAAGATTCTGCGCCGCGATCCAGTCGGCGAGCGTTGCCGGCAGGTTCTCGTTGGAGAGCACGAAGGAGAACAGCACCGCATTGGTGACGATGTAGAGCAGCATCGCACTGGTGTTGGCGGCGCGGAGCAGCACGCGCGGCACGTCCTTCATCCCGATCGCCCTGTAGACGAAGACCGAGATGAAGAAGGAATAGACCGCCGCCATCGCAGCTGCCTCGGTCGCGGTGAACAGGCCGCTATAGATGCCGCCGATGATGATGACGACCAGCATCAATCCCCAGATGCTCTCGCGGAACGTGCGCGCCGTCTCGCCCCAGCTCGCTTTGGGCAGGCGCGGATAGTCGCGCTTCTTGGCGAGCCACCAGGTGACGATGCACAGCATCGTGGTCAGCAGCATGCCGGGCAAGAGGCCGGCAACGAACAGCGCGCCGATCGAGGTGTTGGTCGAGACCGCGTAGACGATCTTCGGGATCGAGGGCAGCATCAGGATGCCGAGCGAGCCGGCAACCGTAATGATGCCGGCGCCGAAGCGCATGGGATAGCCGTGGCGGACCATCTCGGGCAGCACGATGGCGCCGATCGCAGCCACCGTGGCGACGCTCGAGCCGCACACCAGCGCGAACATCGCGCAGGCGACGATGCCGGCAAGACCGAGGCCGCCGTGCCAGTGGCCGATCAGCGAGGTCGCGAAATTGATCATGCGCCGCGCCACGCCGCCATGCGTGAGGAAATTTCCCGCCAGGATGAAAAACGGGATCGCCATGATCTCAAAGCTCTCGATGCCCGTGAAGAGCTTCATCGAGACCGCCTCGATCGGCACGGCCGTCAACGTGAACAGGAACGTCATCACGGTCAGGCCGAGCGCGATCGAGACCGGGATGCCCGTCAGCATCAGCGCGATCAGCAGCGCAAACACGGTCGCGGCGCGCATCCAGTGCGGCAGCACGATGACGCCGGACTTTTCGGCAAGGCACAGCGCGAAGATCAGGATCGGCGCCAGAATCAGGATCACGCCGAGCGGCGAGATTTTTCGTGCAGCTGCCTTGGTCGCGGCACCCGCCGGCTGGGGATGCAGCGCGGGCGAAGCGTCCGCCTGCACGCCCTCGACGTGGGTCTCGTCGTGATGCGGCAGCTCGCCGGTCCAGAAATAGAACCAGGCGACCTGGAGGAAGCGGAAGCACATCAGGCCGGAGCCGAGCGGGATCGCCAGATAGACGATCCACATCGGCGCTTCCAGATCGTTCGACTGCTGCCCGGTGTGGAACATTTCGCCGACGAAGGAGGCGCCGAAGGCCGCGATCATGCCGGTGAAGATCGCGCCGCAGAGCAGCGCGAACAGGATCACGTGCTTGCGGGACTGTTCGGGGAGACGGTTGACGAGCAGGTCGACGCCGACATGGATGCCGGTGCGCACGCCGTAGGCCGCGCCGAACTTCGCCATCCAGATGAACATGTAGATGCAGAGTTCCTGCGCCCAGGACAGGTCGAGCTCGGACAGGAAGGTGAACAGGCCCTGCGCCATGGCGGCGAGCCAGGTGAGCCCGTGCGAGGCGGCCC